>JAOPXK010000194.1 GCA_025965195.1 Marmoricola sp. | reverse complement strand
AGACTGGCTCTGGCTGGCAAACAGTAATAAATTTGTCATAGCGAACTCTGATCTGCTTCAGGGTGAAAGCCGTGTAAATCACCGTGGCCCATTACAGCTCGACGGCTGCAGCAATTTTGTATTATATGGAAATACGTTCAATTACAAAGTGGACGGACTTAATCTTAATAATATTCATGACGCGGTTATTGAAAACAACCGGGTATTTCGGGATGGCTCTGCGCGATATCCGCAGGGGATTGTTAATCATGTTTTGATACTCAATTTTGCTGAAAATATTGCTGTCATCAATAATTTATTCAAAGTCATTAATGGGCCGGCGCAAAATAGTAATGATGGTGAAACGATCATCAGCGAAGGTGGCGGAGCGGACCGGATTGATGAAGAAACGGGTACTGTCAGCAGCGCTTCGGGTTCTACTTTGCAGGATAATAGTAAAAACTGGAACGGGTTTCGCCTGAAACCGGTAGTGGCAATTGTCAATGGAAAAGGGATGGGGCAATGGCGGAGAATTACAAGCCGCAACGGTAACACACTTAATCTGGACCGGCCATGGGATGTGGTTCCGGATGCCGGCAGTCATTACACTATTTTTAACTGGGGTTCACGTAACTGGTTGCTGCAGGGAAACACAATGGAAGGCAACAGGAGAGGAATTACACTTTATCATAATGCTACAACACAGGTTGCTATTGTTAATAACACGCTGACTAACAGTGGATCTATTGATTTAACGCCGGTTCAGCATAACGATGGCTCGGAGAAATTCATCCCTATGTACAACAATCAGATTACAGGTAATACGGTATCCAACACAGATGGTTCTAATGGCGTTTTCATTGGTGTGCATACCGTGCAACATGCTCAATCGAGGACTTTTGGTACTTCGGTGATTGGTTTGGAAATGCGTTATAATACCCTGACGGCGGGCCGACCCAACATTCCGGCGATTGTGGATGCGCCATTTCCGGAAGGTTTTTTAAATTATCTGGAATATCATCCGATTGAAAATTATTTTGAGGAACAAGTCCCTGCTATTCTGGGAAGTATTCTGGAAAATAATACTGCTGTAAATTGTAATAATGCGGTGTACTTAAATCCGGGAACGTACAATACTTTTTTGTGTAATACCAATTTGGTTAATGCTGGTAACCTGCTAAGCGATGGCCGGTTTGATGGTATTGGTCACGCTTCTATTCGGACAGTTACGTGTTCCACCATTCCGCTTCCCGTTAGACTGGCTACTTTTGAGGTTGTTAAAAATGAAAATCGGGCGCAGATAACCTGGACAACTTCGAGCGAAGATAATACTGATTATTTTGAAGTTCAGAGAAGCTTTGACGCCAGTAACTGGAAAAAAATAGGAGAAGTTTCGGCAGCAAAACAAAGTGATTCTTTGCTTTCTTATTCTTATGCCGATATTAATCCGTTGCAGGACAGTGCATTAAGCGGAACAATTTTCTATCGTTTAAAAATGACTGACCTTGATGGAACTTTCGCTTACAGCCGGATCAGGAACCTTATATTTAAAGAAACCGGATCTGTTATTGTATATCCCAATCCGGTTTCAGACCGTCTGTATTTTGCTACCGGTGATCTGACCGGAATTGAATCTGTAAAAATCATTGATTCATTAGGCCGGATCATGAGTCAGTTTACTGAGATTCGCAAAGATGGTATTTCCACGGCCCGGCTTGTTCCCGGATTGTATATTATCCAGATCAAAAAGAGAAGCGGGGAGGTACAATATCATAAAGTATTTGTAGAGAAATAAATAAGCCGTTCACAAAATTAAACAGCGATATATTAAACATTGCGCTTGTTAAGAAGTTCGCGTGTTTTTATCACAATAAAATATTCATAAATGGATTGAAGAGTTGCATAAATAATTCCTGCTTTTCCGTCAAGAAATGCCCTGCGGCCAATTACCATGTAAAACCATTTGATCAGAGGCCTGCCTGGTAATTTGTAAAACAGTCCTTTCTGGTGATAGCGTTTTTCAGAAAAGTCTTTGCTGAAAAATGCTTTTTTGACGGAAAACTGCATATTGTCTTCATGCTCTTCAATCCATCTCTGCGCTTCCATGGTCGAATATTGGTTGTGTTTACCCAGCCAATGTTCGTAACCTTTGGAAAATGGATAGTGGTCGAAATAACCGGGTAATTGTTCTACGATACCTTCAACTTCAAGTACTTCGTTAATTTCCCGATGATATTTTGCTTTGTTTTTTCTTATTAATCTGATATAAAAAGGAGATATCTGGGCATATTTAAGCCAGGTTTTTCCCAGGAAATCTCTTCTGCGTATTCTAAATCCATTCACATTTTCAGGAACGAAAGTAATGGTCTGGAACATCTCCTTTACCAGACTTTGAGGTACACGTTCGTCGGCATCCAGGATAAGGATCCAATTATATTTGTAGTCAACTTCTGTTAAAGCTGCATTGCGCTGCGTAGAATAACCATCGAATTTCCGTTGGTTTACTTTTGCACCATAAGCCTTTGCAATTTCAACTGTTTTATCATTACTGAATGAATCAAAAATATGTACATCGTCCGACCATTTCACCGATTCCAGGCAATGAGGCAGATCTTGTTCTTCGTTTTTGGTAAGAATTAGAATGGAGATCATGGTATTTTATTTTGCAGGATTTCCTTTAACAGTACTGAAAGGAGGTACATTTTTGGTAACAACACTACATGCTCCGATCACTGCATTTTCACCAATTGTAATTCCCGGCATAAT
>JAOPXK010000029.1 GCA_025965195.1 Marmoricola sp. | reverse complement strand
GGAAGGCGGGACCCGCTCGAGCGTGCGGATGAGGTCCTCCGTGGTGTCATACCGCGCCACCAGCGCGACCGGACCAAAGCACTCTTCGAACATGACTTCGGTGAGCTCGCCGGTGTTCACCTCAAGGAGGTGGGGCTGGGTGAGCCGCGGTGTCGAACCTGCGGGCTGGCCGACCGCGATCGAACGTACCGCTGGCGAGGACAACAACGATGCAAGACCTCGATCGAAGGACTCAGCAATGTTCGAGTTCAGCATCACGCCAGCCTGACAAGCGCCAATGGCCACTGCCGCCGATGACACGAGGGTGTCCCCGGCTGGTCCCACCGGCACCAGCACCAGGCCCGGCTTGGTGCAGAACTGCCCAACTCCCAGTGTGAAAGAGGCGGCGAGGTTTCGACCGATCTCTTCTCCACGCTCGGAGGCGGCTGCCCGGGTGACCACCAGTGGGTTGGTGCTTCCGAGCTCGCCATAGAACGGGATGGGTACTGGTCGCCGTTCAATCAATCGCATCAGGGCACGGCCGCCGCTCACTGATCCGGTGAACCCGACGGCAGAGATGGCGGGGTCGAGCACGAGGTGCCCGCCGGCATCGCGCCCGTACACGATGCCGATCGTCCCCTCAGGCGCCCCGACAGCCGTCGCGGCCGCGGTCATGATGGCGGCGCAGAGCTGCGATGTCGCAGGGTGCGACTCATGCGCCTTCACGATCACCGGGCATCCTGCCGCCAAAGCTGAGGCGGTGTCTCCGCCAGGGACCGAGAAGGCAAGCGGAAAGTTGCTCGCGCCGAACACCGCAACCGGGCCGGTCGACACCAGCATTCGTCGCAGGTCCGGTCTCGGTCCCATGTCGGTCATTCCCGCATGGTCGATCGCCGCCTCTAGGAAGCTGCCGTCCTCGACCACGTCGGCGAACATCCGCAGCTGAAAGCAGGTGCGAGTCAGCTCGCCGTCCAACCGGCCCACACCGAGAGCCGTCTCGGCATCGGCGGCCGCGACGACCAATGTGCGCTGAGACTCCAGCGCATCCGCCATCGACCGCAGCAGGCGCGCGCGCCATGCCCGGTCGAGCGTTCGGATCGCTCGGTGAGCCGCCTTGGCGCGGACACAAAGGTCACGGACCTCGCTGGCGGTTGTCTCCTGGCCGATCACAGTCCGAACCTGGCCCGTCCGAGGGTCGAGGCTCTGCACGTCCGCCATGAATGGTCTCCCCTTAACGGAGTGCGGTCCGCAGCTGGTCGGCGATCCGCATCGCCTCGGGTATGTCAATCATCTGCTCGCGTGCTGCCATGTAGGGCAAGCCGCGGTCTTCCGGCGCAACATCCTTGGGTCGCGGTACCAGCGGGAAATGCCAGTGTGGCCAGCCTTCGGCCATCGCGACCTGGTAGACCCGATCCGGGCCCATCAGGTCGTTGATCGCCGCTGTTACACGCCGGATCATCCCGCCGAGCGATTCCGCCTCGGCATCGTTCAGCCGAGCCGCGCCCTCAACGTGTCGACGAACGGTCACGATCAGCCAGCCCGGGACCTCGAATCCAGGGAGGACCCCTCCGAGCCAGTGTTCTTCCTCGAACACCCAGCCGCCCTCGGGCCCATTCGACTCCACGAGCGAACACATCAAGCAGTCAGCCATTTCGTTCAACACCTTTCAGTGGGGGAGTATCAGTACTGTCCGACGACGGATCGTGGACGGTACGGCGCTTCCAGCGCCGCCATCTCGTCGTCAGTGAGGACCAGCGTCGTCGAGGCCACGGCCTCGGTGATGTGGTGCGGCTTGGTGGCACCGATGACGGGGGCGGCGATGGTCGGCTTGGCCAGGAGCCAGGCGAGGGCCACCTGGGCCCGCGTCACCGAGTGGGCAGCTGCCACCTCACCCACGACGTCGAGGATCCCGTGCTCGACGTCGTCGCGGTCGTATCGTCCGGCAATCGGGTCGTGCTGTCCACGGTTGGTCTCGATGGACTGCTCGCGCGACCTGGAGAGCCGGCCTCGGGCCAGCGGGCTGTAGGGGATCACGCCGACGCCCATGTCAAGGCACTGGGGGAGCATCTCGCGCTCGTCCTCGCGATAGAGCAGGTTGTACTGGGGATGCATCGAGATGAAGGGTGTCCAGCCGCCCGCTGCCGCAGCCCGTTGGGCCTTGGCGAACTGCCAGGCCGCCATGCTGGACGCGCCGAGGTAGCGCACCTTGCCGGCGCGCACGCAGTCGTGCAGGGCCTCCATCGTCTCCTCGATGGGTGTCTCGTCGTCCCAGCGGTGAATCTGGGACAGGTCGATGTGGTCCGTGCCCAACCGCCGCAGCGACGCGTCGACGGCGTCCATGATGTGTGCTCGCGAGAGCCCGCCGTCGTTGGGGCGACTACTCATCGCTCCCTGGACCTTGGTGGCGAGCACGTAGTCCTCCCGCCTGGGGAAGACCTTCCGCAGCAGCCGTCCGGTGACCTCTTCACTGACCCCGGCCGAGTAGACGTCGGCAGTGTCGAAGAATGTGATCCCGCCCTCGGCCGCCGCGCGGACGAACGGCTCGGCCGCGTCCTCGGGAAGGATCCAGTCGATCCAGCCCGGATCGCCGTAACTCATCATGCCCAGACAGATCTGGGACACCTTCATTCCACTCGCGCCGAGACGAACGTAGTCCACTCTTCCTCCATGGCTAGGTGTGCCGGTCCCTCAAGGGCCGACGGTTGTCGGGTTCAGAAATCTGTGCGCTCCAAGCCCGTGAGCAGCTGGGTGATCTCGTCGGCTGCCGCCTGGACCGAACGCCCCAGCACGTCGATCTGGCGGGCGGCCCGGTCCTGTTTGATTCCGGTCGTGCTCACGGCGCCCGCCGGCTCGGAGCCGTGTCGGAAGAAGGCAGCGCCGATGCAGAAGACCCCGAGATCGTCCTCTTCGTCATCGATCGCGAAACCACGCTTTCTCGTGATGTCCAGGTCGGCGGACAACTCTGCGATCGTGGTGATCGACTTCGGTGTACGTGCGGCCATTCCGGTCTCCGCCACGATCTGCCGAACGCGTTCGGCGGGCATCATCGCGAGCATCGCCTTGCCCGCCGAGCTGGTGTGCGGCACTTCCCGAACGCCCAGTGGTGTGTAGAAGCGAATGGGGCCTGGCGAGTCCACCCGCGAGATGAAGACCGGATAGCCGTTGTCGTTGATCGCTGCCCTGCTGGTGAGCCCGGTTTCCTGGCTGAGCTTGACCAGCACGGGACGGCAGATGTCGGTGAGCGGGATCGAGCTCGACGCACGGTCGCCCAGTCGCACGAGCGCCATTCCCAGCTGATACCGGGGAGGTTGCCCGACACCTCGAAGATAGCCGTGGTCCACGAGCGTGCGAGCAAGCGCGTACGTCGAACTCTTGGAGAGTTCCATCAACGCGGTGAGCTCGGCCAGCGACAGCCCGCTCGACGGGCCAGAGACGACGTGGTCGATCAGGTCCAACGCGTGCGAAACGCTGCCCACCCTGTACGAGCGGCCACCATCGGTCGGTTTCTTCGTCATGGCATCACTCTCCCGTGTCGCTTCTCTGTGAGGCATGCGGTCTCGATTACCGCCATGACGGGGCCGCGCATGTTCGGCATCGCAGACGGACGAACGGTAATGCCGAGACCCATCACAGGTCGGACAGTAGCCGAAGAGCATCGCCTTTCGCTACCGCGATTTCTCTATTTCCCCTGTGTTTCATGGGGATTACGTTCAAGGTTCAGGCTGCGCGACCCCTTGACAGCGTCCTATCTCGATGTTGTGATACTCGGGTATCCCGAACACTGTTCGGTAATACCGAACGTGTTTGAAGGGGCTCAGAGAACTGAGTCCGACCCGTCAGCCGCGAAATGCGGCTGCCAACGCAAGGAGTGGTCCGGTCTTGAAGGCTGATCGAGTTCTGACAGCAGCGAAGCTCGGCGAGGAGGCATTGCCACGAGCCAGCGCCCAGAGGTTTCCCGACGGCGCGCACTACCGGCTCGAGATTCCGTCCGTCGAGGGACCGCGGGTGCTCTCGAGCGTGTTGAAGGAGGCGGAGGCTCGCGGCATCGTTGTCAACCGGGTCTCCCAAGGCAGCGGCGCAATGCTGCTGGAGGAGGCCGAACTCAAAGAGATGTCGAAGGTGGGCGCCGATGTTGGCCTCGAGGTATCGCTCTTCGTCGGGCCGCGCGAGGAGTGGGGCCTCTACTCGGGCCGCGCCGGAGCCGGCAGCGGCGGAGTTCGCGGCCTCAGGCAGATGCGCTACGCGGTCGAGGACATCCTTCGCGCGATCGAGTGCGGCATCCGGGGATTCCTCATCGCCGACATCGGCTTGCTCGACGTCGTCCGGGCTGGCCAGCTGGCCGGACAGATCCCAGACGACGTGGTCTGGAAGATATCCGTCATGCTCGCGCCCGCAAACCCGGCAACGATGGCAGTGCTGGATCGGATGGGCGCCGGAACGATCAATGTCCCAGGCAACCTCACCCTGGCCGAACTCGCCGACATGCGAGAGGTCACCAGCCTGCCGATCGACCTCTACCTGGAGTCACCCAACGACATGGGCGGCGTCGTCCGAGGCGAGCAGTTCGCGGACCTCGCTTCGATCTGCGCGCCGCTCTATGCGAAGTTCGGTCTGCGGAACTCGCGCGGCCTGTACCCGTCCGGCTTGCACACCGAGGCCGATGCCCAGGAAATCGGCCGGGAGAAGGTTCGACGAGCCGAGCTCGCGCTCGAGTGGCTTCGCCGCGATGGACGAGAGCTGATTCAGTCCGGCTACGGCGCACCAGGACTCGCCATTCCGCAGCCGTAGTCGAAGATGCGCACCCACGAACGGTCGCCGGCTCGTACGGCGGCGCCAGGCACGAACGCCGACCAGCCCGCTTCCAATGGCGAATTAGCGGCGACCCAGCAGCCTCAAGAGATCGGAAGGGCAATGCCATGAGGACTGAGCACAAGAAGAACCATCGTTTGAGAAACGGCATCATCGTTCTTGCCCTGGCTTGTTTGGTGCTGACGGGGTGTTCGAGCAGTCCCTCCAACGGCGGGAGCGCGGCCAGCACGCTCGTGGTGGCCATCTCCGCCGACCCGCCGACCCTCGACGTGCAGACCAGCACCACGAACGTCACGCAACAGATCGGCTACAACATCTACGAGGGTCTGTTTGCTCCGGACGCCAACTTCAAGCCGTCGCCGATGCTCGTTGACACCTACCACTACGACGAGGCGACCAAGACCTACACGTTCAAGCTCCGCGCGGGTGTTCCGTTCCAGAACGGTCACATCCTGGACTCCGGCGACGTCGTCGCTTCGCTCGACCGCTGGATGAAACTGTCGACGTATGCCCAGCTCGTCGCCGCCGACATCGTCAGCATCAAGGCGACCGGCAAGCTCACCGTCGCGATGAAGCTGAAGCAGGACTCCGCGCTCATCCTGACAGCGCTGACGTTCCCCAACCAGCAGGCGGCGATCTACCCGGCCTCGGTGGTCAAGGCCGCCGGCGACCAGCCCATCAAGTCCTTCATCGGCACCGGACCGTTCAAGTTCGACAGCCAGCAGGTCGGCGTCGAGACCACACTGTCCCGGTTCGCGGACTACAAGCCTCGCACCGACGCGCCCTCGGGGATGGCAGGAAAGCGCGTGGCCGACGTCGACCACCTGGTGTTCAAGTCGATCCCCGAGGCGTCAGTTCGCCTGGACAACGTCACGACCGGCGCCGTCCAGATCGCTGACTCGCTGGACAGCGACCTGTACAGCCAGATCACCTCCTCCGCCAACGTCGTTCCGACCGTGACCAAGCCCTACGAGTGGCCCACGGCGATCTTCAACAAGTCAGAGCCGCCGTTCGACGATGTGAAGGTCCGGCAGGCGTTCCTCGCCGCGCTCAACATGGGCCAGATCATGCAGGGTGCGTTCAGCTCCGACAAGTTCTACCAGCTCGACTCCAGCATCATGGCTCCCCAGTTCAAGGAATGGTGGTCGGACGCGGGCTCCCAGTACTACAACCACCCGGATCCCGCGCGCGCCAAGCAGCTCCTGGCCGAGTCCGGGTACCACAACCAGCCCATCGTGTGGCTGACCACGCGGGACTACCCGTACATGTACACGATTGCCGAGACTGCAGCACAGCAGCTCAAGGCGGTGGGCTTCAACATCAAGCTCGACGTCGTGGACTTCGCGACCATCGGGACCCGACGCGCAGTCAAGACGGGCTGGAACATCTTCAGCACGGCACTCGGCGACCCCGACCCGGGAGCTGACGCCTACTTCAGCGACACGGCACCCGGCTGGTGGGTCGATGCGCACAAGGACGCGCTGGTCAGCAAGCTCAACTCGACGATGGACCCGACGGCCCGCAAGAAGGTCTGGGACGAGCTCCAGCTGTACTTCTGGCAGCAGGTACCGCTGATCAAGTTCGGTGACATCTTCTCGCTGGGTGCGGTGTCCAAGACTGTGAGCGGGTACACCCCGGCACTGTTCCCGGTCTATTGGAACGTCAGCGTCAAGAAGTGATCGCGTGTCGGGGCGGGGGCCAGGGCACACGCCTGGACCCGTCCCGACAGGACGGCTCGAAGGCGCGCACCGAAGGGAAGCACGATGTCGTTGGAAGTTGAGGGTGGCGGGGCCACCAGTGACCCGGTGGCCGATTCGCCGCTGGCGGGTCGACGGAAGCTGCGGCACGTGATCGCCGACCATCCGTCGATGATCGCCGCTGGGCTGATGTTGCTGGCCATCGTCGTGGCGGTCGTCCTGGCGCCGCTGATCGCGCACGCCCGACCCGACCAGATCGTCGTCACCGATCGGCTGAAGGGGCCGAGTGGCGCGCACCTGTTCGGGACCGACAACCTGGGCCGCGACATCCTGGCTCGCACCCTGTACGGCGGACGAACCTCCCTGGAGATCGGCCTCGTCGTGGCGCTGATCTCGGTCGGTGGCGGCACCCTGATCGGTCTGCTCGTGGGCTTCTACGAGATCGTCGACATGATCGTGATGAGGATCGTGGACGGGCTGATGGCGTTGCCCGCGCTGGTCCTGGCCATCTCGATGATCGGCGTCCTCGGTGCCGGCACCACCACAGTCGTCATCTGCTTGAGCATCGTGTACATCCCCCGCGTCGTCCGGGTGATCCGCGGCTCGGTGCTGATCATCCGAAAGTCGACCTTCGTGGACGACGAACGCGCGCTCGGCCAGTCCGAGCCGTACATCCTTTTCCGGCACGTGCTCCCGCACTGCATGTCACCCGTGATCGTGCAGGCGTCGTTCATCTTCTCCTACGCGATCCTGGCCGAGGCGGGCCTGAGCTTCCTGGGCGTCGGCATCCCGGACAGCGTGCCGAGCTGGGGCAACATCCTGACCGACGCGCGCTCGTACATCTCGACGGCATGGTGGATGTCGATCTTCCCCGGGCTGGCGATCGCGCTGACGGTGTTGAGCCTCAACGTGTTCGGAGACGGACTGCGCGACATGCTCGACCCGCGGCTGAAGGAGCGCTGACATGGGCCACTACATGTTCAAGCGGCTGCTCCTGGTGCTGCCCACCCTGGTCGTCCCCATCGTGCTGATCTTCACGCTGCTGAGGCTCGCTCCTGGCGACCCCGCCGTGGTGATGCTTGGTGATCAGGCGACCGCGGAACAGGTCGCCAAGCTGCGAGCCAGCCTTGGCCTGGACCAGCCGATCTACTCCCAGTTCGGCGACTGGGTGGGCCAGCTGCTGCACCTGAATCTCGGCCACTCGATCTTCTTCCAGCAGTCCGTGCTTTCGACGATCACCGACCACGCGTCGGTGACGCTCCAGCTGACGCTCCTGTCGTTCGCGCTGGCCGTCGTGGTGGGAGTCGCCGGCGGCATGCTCGCCGCCCTGTACCGCGGCAGGATCGTGGACCGGGTGGTGATGATCCTCGCGATCATCGGGGTGTCACTGCCCGAGTTCTGGTTCGGCCTGAACCTGATCTTCCTCTTCGCCGTCACCGTGCGCTGGTTCCCGGTCAGCGGCTACATCCCGCTCGCGGACGGGTTCTTCGCGTCCGAGAGATCACTGGTGCTTCCCGCGCTCTGCCTGGGCATGATCCAGGCAGCCTTCATCGCCAGGCTGACCCGCTCGACCGTGCTCGACGTACTCACCGAGCCGTTCGTGACAACGGCGCGCTCCAAGGGTCTGCCCGAGCGGATCGTCGTTCTCAAGCACATCGCGCGGGCAGTCCTGGTGTCGATCCTGAGCACGATCGGGGTGATCCTGGGCCTGCTGCTCAGTGGTGCGGTCGCCGTCGAGGTGGTCTTCGCCCTCCCCGGACTCGGTCAGCTGCTGGTCGACTCGGTGGGGCGGCGCGACTACCCGGTGATCCAGGGCGTCGTGCTGGCCACGTCCCTGACGTTCGTCGCGATCAACCTCCTCGTGGATTTCCTGTACGCGCTTGTCGACCCAAGGGTGCGATACGAATGAGTAGTCAGATCGTGGAGGTTGGCCCGGCCGTGAGCGCCGGGACATCCGTGCTCGAGGTCGAGAACCTGTCGGTGAGCTTCCCCCGACGCGGCGGGGACCTGAAGGCGCTGACCCAGGTGTCGTTCCAGGTCAAGCCGGGCGAGGTGGTCGGCCTGGTGGGCGAGTCGGGGTGCGGCAAGAGCCTGACCGCGTTGTCGATCGCCGGGCTGTTGCCGGCTCAGTGCCGCGTCGAGGGATCCATCCGGCTCCGGGGCAAGGAGCTCACCTCGCTCTCGCCCACCGATCGCCGCGCCCTGGGCGGGCAGGAGATCGGCATGGTCTTCCAGGACCCGCTGTCGGCATTGCACCCGGTGTTGACAATCGGTGACCAGCTCACCGAAGGGCCGCGCCGGCACTTCGGACTCGCGCGGACGGCGGCACGAGAGCGAGCGCTGGACATGTTGCACCGGGTGGGGATTCCCCAGACGCGCAACCTGCTCGACGAATACGCACACCAGCTCTCCGGCGGCATGCGACAGCGGGTGATGATCGCCATGGCATTGATGTGCGAACCCCGGCTGGTCATCGCGGACGAGCCGACCACCGCGTTGGACGTGACGCTCCAGGCGCAGATCCTCGAACTCCTGCGCACGACCACGATGGACGTCGGCGCATCCCTCGTGCTGATCACGCACGACCTCGGGGTGGTGTCGCAGGTCTGCGACGACATGGTCGTGATGTACGCCGGGCAGGTCGTCGAAGCCGGTCCGACCTCCCGGGTGATCAACGAGTCCCGCCATCACTACACGGCTGGCTTGCTGGGAGCGGTCCCCCTACCCGGGGAGCGACGACGACGGTTGCAGACGATTCCCGGAACCGTCCCGCAGCTTGACCGGATGCCCACTGGATGCCGGTTCGCTCCCCGATGTGGATCGGCTGACGAGCAGTGCCGGACCGAGCCGGCCCTCGAACCCACGGACGTGGGGACATCGGCCAAGTGCTGGCATCCCCTGCCACCCGGGCGCGGGTTGGCCCGGGTCCTGGAAAGCGCGGTCGAGCCCGCGGCACCCCGCACCGACGCGGTGCCACGCGAGCCGCTGCTCTCCGTGCGGGACCTGCGACGGGAGTTCAAGTCGGGGTCGGTCCTACGACGCAAGGTCGTCGAGGCGGTCAAAGGTGTCAGCTTCGACATCGCTCCGGGCGAGACGTTCGGCCTCGTCGGTGAAAGCGGCTCGGGCAAGTCGACGGTCGCACGGATGGTGTTGCGGCTGATCGACGCCACCGACGGGCAGATCATGTTCGACGGCGGTGACCTGCGAGCCACCCGAGGACGCCGGCTGCGCCAGAAGCGGCGTGACATCCAGATGGTGTCGCAGGACCCGTACGGCGCGCTCAACCCGAGGATGACCATCGGCGATCTCATGATCGAGCCGTTCCGTCTGCACCAGCTCGGTGAACCGTCCACCTGGAAGAGCCAGAGCGTTGCGATGCTGGAGGAGGTGGGACTCAGCTCGAGCATGCTGCGCAGGTACCCACATCAACTCTCCGGCGGACAGCGTCAGCGGGTCGCGATCGCTCGTGCGCTCGCGCCGAAGCCCAAGCTGATCGTCGCCGACGAGGCGGTCTCAGCACTGGACGTGTCGGTCCAGGCGCAGGCGCTCAACATGATGAAGGATCTCCAGGACCGCTACCAGGTGGCGTATCTGTTCATCTCCCATGACCTCAGCGTGGTCGAGTACATGAGCCACCAGATCGGCGTCATGCATCTGGGCGAGCTGGTGGAGGTTGGCTCACCGGTCGAGATCTACCACCACGCGCAGCATCCGTACACGCAGAAATTGTTGTCCGCGATTCCGCCCGTTCCGTGGCTCAACGCCAAGTGATTCGGGTGCACCCATCTTCAGTGGAGGTACGTCAGTGAACGAAATGCAGGTCGTCACGGTGCTCGGGCCGGTCCGCCCGGACGAGCTCGGGATCACGCTCTCCCACGATCATCTCCTGTCTGACGGCTGGACGATGACCCACGACTACGGGACGATCGTCGACGACGAACAGCTGGCCGGCGAGGAGCTCCAGCTGTACGCCGATGCAGGCGGCGGCACGATCTGTGACCCGACCTGTGTCGGGTTGCGACGCGATCCCGAGGCCTTGCAGCGGATCAGCACGCGCACCGGCGTCAAGGTGGTCATGGGCAGCGGGTGGTACCGCGAGGCCGTGTACCCGGCGGAGCTGGCCGAGCTCTCGGTGCGCGCGTTGGCGGCGCAGCTGGTCGTGGAGCTGACGACAGGCGTCGGCGACACCGGGATCAGAGCAGGCTTCATCGGCGAGATCGGCACCGAGCGGGGAGCGATCTCCCCGGCCCAGGAGCGCGTGTTCCGTGCGGCGGCCCGGGCGCACCTGGTCACCGGGTGCCCGATCCTCACCCACACGACGCACTTCGGCGAGCTCGCGCTTGAACAGCTGGAGCTGTTGCGCGAGGAAGGCGTGGACCCGTCGACGGTGATCGTGTCCCACCTCGGCGACAGGTATCGCGACAACGTCGTCCCGACGGTCGCACGTGCCGGTGCCTGGCTGAGCATCGACAACCTCGGATTCGTGGCGGGTTACGCCCCGCTCGAAGTTCGAGCCGACAACGTGCTTCAGCTGTGGAAGGACGGCTTCGGTGAGCGGATCCTGTTGAGCAACGACATCTGCAACGTGGACCAGCTCACGCGCTATGGCGGTCCGGGCTACGCCAACGTCATCGAGAGCTTCGTGCCGTTGTTGCGTGAGCGCGGTCTCGGTGACGGCGAGATCGACCAGATGCTGCGCGTGAACCCCGCCGCGGCGTTCGCCTATCCCGCCGACGAAGCCGTCCGACACGTGGCCGCTGTGGGCGTCGAGCAAGCCGTCGCCCTCGTAAGTACCCCCCGTAACCAGTTCTCTTAATCAGTGAAGGACGACATGACCCCCGAACAGTTCCTCGACCGATACGGCCTTGACCGGGTCGTGAACGCCGTCGGCTTCGCGACCCGTCTCGGCAACGGCCGGCTCCGGCCCGAAGTCCTCGAGGCAATGGGCGCGGCGGCAAGCACCTACGTACGCATGGACCAGTTCCTGGAACGAGCCGGCGCCCGCATCGCCGAGCTGACCAACGCCGAGGCGGGGTACGTCGTCAACGGCGCCGCCGGTGGCCTGGTGCTGTCCGCGGCCGCCTGCCTCGCGGGTCTCGACCCGGTCCGGATGAACGCGCTGCCGGTCATCCTCGAGGGCGGCAAGTCGACGATCGTGATCCACCGGGCGCATCGCTACGACTACGACCACGCCCTGCGCCAGGCAGGGGCGGAGCTGGTCGAGGTGGGCTTTCCCGATCTGACCTTCGCCTACGAGCTCGATGCCGCGATCGACGAACGGACGGCCGCGGTGATGTTCCGTGCAGACGGCTCGGGGAATGTGGTCGCCCTTCCGGAGGTCATCGCGATCGCCCATGCCAAGGGCGTTCCGGTGATCGTCGATGCCGCGTTGAGCGTCCCGCCGGTCGCCAACCTCACCGCGTTCACGGACCTGGGTGCGGATCTGGTCATCTTCAGCGGAGGGAAGGCCATCGGCGGCCCGCCCGCGGCAGGCTTCATCGCGGGTCGGAGCTCATTGATTGCCTCGATTGCGTTGCAGCACCAGGACATGGATGTCCGTACCGACACCTGGGGTCAACGGCATCTGGTCGACGGCGGAGTCATCGCAGGACCGCCGTACCAGGGCATCGGGCGGGCGATGAAGGTCGGCAAGGAACAGGTCGCCGGGCTCCTTGCCGCGCTGGACTCCTACGTGACCCGTGACCACGAGGCGGATCTCCAGATGTGGCTCGACCGGGTGAACAGGATCCACGACGCCCTGGCGCAGAGCAGCCCGGCGCTGAGGACGACGGTCGACCCGGGTGGGTCCGCGTCGGACTACGTCCCGACCCTGCGGGTCGAGCTCGGGAGCCGTGCCCGCGCCGCCGAGGTGATGCGCGCGCTGCAGGACGACCGGCCCGCTGTCTTCCTCGGCGAGCAGGAGCTGTGGCGTGGGGCGCTGGTGATGGCGCCCACCAACCTGGAGGACGCGGAGGAGGCGCTCCTCGTGGCCGCGTTGGCGAGGGCCGTGGCCGGGGCATGAGCAGGTCAACCCGAATGCTCGTGTTCGGCGGTCAGGTCTTCGACCCCGAGGCGCACTCGCGCAGCCTGGCCGATGTCGAGATCGCCGATGGGAAAATCCTGCGAGTGGCGCCGGCACTGCCCCGGGACGGGTACGACGCCTACGTGGATGCCAGCGGCCTGATCGTGTCGCCGGGTCTTGTCGACTTCCACTCGCATGTCTTCGCCGGACAGGACCTCGCGGTGGACCCCGACGTGTGGGGTCCGCCCAGCGGCACGACGACGTTCGTGGACGCCGGCAGTGCCGGCGCCCACCTGTTCGGAGCCTTTCGTCGTAGCGTCATCGACTCGGCCGACTCACGGGTGGTCGCCTTTCTCAACATCTCCACGATCGGGACGACGAGCATCCTGTTGAGCGGGGAGCTGCGCACGCTCGCGTACAGCGACGAGGACGCCTGCGTGGCATGTGTCGAGGCGAACCGCGATCGCATCGTGGGCATCAAGGTCCGCGCCTCGGGTGACGTCGCGGGCGCCAACGGCATGGAGGCGCTGCGCAGAGCCAGGCGGGTCGCTGACCGGGTGAGCCTGCCGCTGATGGTGCACGTCGGCCCGAAGCTTCCCGAGGTCGACGACATCCTCGACCTGCTGCGGCCGGGCGACATCATGACGCACTGCTGCACCGGACTGGGCGACAACGGGTTGGCGCTCGAAGGTGAGCTGCGACCGAGTGCGCTGGCCGCCCAGGAACGCGGCATCCGCTTCGACGTCGGCCATGGGATGGGCGGGTTCGACGTGACGGTGGCTCGGTCGATGTTCGCCGCGGGCATCGTCCCCGACACCATCAGCACCGACATCCACGCGTACTCGACGCACACGGTGTTGAGCTTTCCGAGCGTGCTGTCGAAGTTCCTCGCGCTCGGGCTCCCGCTGGAGGACGTCCTGAGCCGCGCAACGCTCGGCCCGGCAAGGATCGTCGGTCTCGATCGCGAAGGCGTCGGAACGCTGCGGCCCGGCGCGCCCGCCGATCTCGCCCTGCTGCGCCTGGTTGCTGAGCCGAGCGCCTTCGTGGACACCCGCGAGCACGACTTCACGGGCTCCGAGCGCCTGGAGACGGCGGTGACCGTCAGGGGCGGAGCCGTGGTCTTCGACGGTCGCCCCACCACCCCTGCAACCTCGACAGATCGGAACTCCTCATGAGCAACACCGCCATCCATTCTCCCGAAGCACCCGTGCCCGCAGGCCCGTACTCCCACGCGATCGTTGCGGGAGGTCTGGTCACCGTGGCCGGCCAGGTCGGCGTCGACCCCGCCACGGGTCAGCTCGTCAGTGGCGACGTCGGGGCCCAGACCAGGCAGGCGATCAAGAACCTGGAAGTGGTGCTGCTCGCCTCCGGGTCGAGCCTGGCCGACGTCATGCGCATCGGCGTGTTCCTGACCAGGGTCGAGGACTTCGCCGCGATGAACGAGGTTTACGCGCAAGCCGTGCCTGCGCCGTACCCCGCGCGGACGACGGTGTACGTCGGCCTGCCAGCGGGGTACCTGGTGGAGGTCGACGCGCTGGCGGTCGTGGCGTCGTAGCCGGTATCAGCCCAGGCCGAGGGCGGCGAGGTGGCGCTCGCCGTGGACGATGCCGTCGATCACGTCGTCGGGAATGGGCGGGAAGCCCGAGCCGGCGACGACGGCGTTGACGTCCCGGACCGCCTGGAGCGTCTCCTCGATGGTCGAGAACGGATAGTCCGAACCCAGGAGAAGCTTGTCCGTGACGCGGTACTCGACGGCCGCGTTCAGGGCTTGGTACAGCTGCACCGGACGGGTGTGCAGGGCCGAAACGTCCGCGTAGAGGTTGGGATGCTTTCGGAGCACGACCATGGTCTCGTCGCACCACGGGTGCCCGAGGTGCGCGATCCACATCCGCAGGTCGGGGCAGGCCGTCGCGACCTCGTCGAGAAGCCACGGCCGAGCATGGCGCAGCGGCGCATCGCGAACAAACGTCGTCCCCTGGTGGATCAGCACCGGCACGTCCAGGCGCTCGATGTGCTGGAAGAACTCGATCGCGGCAGGCGAGGTGGGGTCGAAGTGCTGATAGATGGGGCCGAGCTTGACGCCGCGAAGACCCAGCCCGAGGATCGCCTGATCGAGGCGGTCGTGAGCGTCCGGGCGGTTCGGATCGACACTCGCGAAGCCGATCAGCTTGTCCGGCTGTTCGGCGACGTACTCGGCGACGTAGTCATTGGGCACCACGAACCCGGACGCCGGCGCATCGAACGCCAGCACGACCGCTCGATCGACGTTCTGCACGGCGGCACGGTGCTCATCGAGGGTGCGACCCTCCCATCGGACATCGGCCCAGGAGCGCTGCAGGTCGCTGGCAAAGGATCCGAAGTAGTGCTCGCGTTCCCCTACGTGAGTGTGAAAATCGATGATCACGCGTCAGACATCCTCAGCTGTGTAGGGGTCGCAGGATGACGCTATCGCGCGGTGCCCAGGGCCTGATGGGTCGGGGCAGGTGGCCGCGTTTCTGTTCGCGAACCCTCGACTCAGTCGAGCGTGACGTAGGTGATGGCGTAGCCGTCGGCACACGGGCAGCTGCGGGTCACGGTTCCTCCCGTACGACGGATGGCGCTCAGCATCACCCCGAAGTGGTCGGCGTCGACGACTTCGATGTGCCAGGTCATCACTGGGCTCCGGAGAGGACCTGGACGCGTTCGCCGTTCATGACCTTGCCGCGCAGCGGATCTCCGTTGCGGGTAGGGGTGACGTTGAACCAGCCGTCCCAGTAGGCCGATGCGGGTCCCTCGCAGTGGGGACCGAGGTCGAGGCGGACGTAGCCGACCTCGCGGTCCAGATCCACGACGCAGGAGCCCTCGGCGATCGGCGAGCCGAACGCGTCGTGCAGGTACTTCTCGTTCTCGGGAAGGATCTCGGACATCTCTCTCACCTCTAATCCACTTGGAGAGGCATCGTGCCTCTCGAACAAGGGGAACCCGTCTGGAGCGTCGTCTTTGTCTCAAAATCGAGAAAGCTGGCTCGGTTCCGGGTCGAGGGCCGTCGCTCAGGCCCATCCAGCAAGTCGGGCGATGCTCGCGGTCGTCGCGGTCACTGCGAACGCGAGGGCGAGGGGCAGCAAGGTGGCCGTGGCCGTCCACTTGAGGCTCCGGGTCTCCTTCCAGATGGTCAGCACGGTGGTGCTGCACGGGTTGTGCAGCATGCTGAACAACATCAGGTTGACCGCGGTCAGGAGTGTCCACCCGCCTGCCTGGACGAGCACGGCCCCGGCCTGCGCGTTGGCAAGGTCGACCATCACGCCGCCCTGCACGCCGTACTGCAGAGGCCCCAGGGTCATCGTCAGCATCAAGATGGTGGGGATGACGATCTCGTTGGCGGGGATCGCGACGACGTAGGCGAGCAGGATGATGCCGTTGAGCCCGATCGCGACTCCCAGCGGATCCATGCCATGGACGAGATGTTCAGCGACACTGGATCCCGCGATCGTGACGTTGCTGATCAGCCAGATCACGGCGCCGGCCGGTGCCGCCATCACCAGGGCCCGGCGGAGCACCTTGAGGGTTCGGTCGATCAGGCTGGTGTAGATCGTGTGCCACACCTGAGGCCGTCGGTACGGCGGAAGCTCCAGCGAGTACACGGAGGTCTCTCCGCGCAGGATCGTGCGGGAAAGCACCCACGAGACAACCAGCGTGGTCACTATCCCGAGCACCGCAACCATCACGACGCTCCCGGAGGCGGCCAGGCCTGCCAGCGGCGCCGGCACGAGCGCGCCGATGAAGATCGTTCCCATCAGGATCAAGGTCGGCCAGCGGCCGTTGCAGACGCTGAAGTTGTTGGTGATGATCGCGATCAGTCGTTCGCGGGGGCTGTCGATGATCCTCGTCGCGGTCACTCCTGCGGCGTTGCAGCCATATCCCATCATCATCGTCAGTGACTGGTTTCCGTGAGCTCCGGACTTCGCGAACATCCGGTCCAGGTTGAACGCGACCCGGGGCAGATAGCCAAAATCCTCCAGCAGGGTGAAGAGCGGGAAGAAGATCGCCATCGGGGGCAGCATCACCGCGACGACCCAGGCAGTGGCGAGGTACACGCCGTCGACCAGCAGGCCGGTCACCCAGGGAGCTGCGCCGAGGTCGACGAAGCCCGTGTGAAGCGCGGTGTGCCCCTTCTGCACGAGCAGGGTGTAGAGCAGGTCGGAAGGAACTGCGGCGCCGGCGATGGTGAACCAGAAGACTCCGAAGAACAGCACCCCCATCACCACGAATCCCCAGACGCGGTGCGTCAACGCGCGATCAAGGACCTGGTCCACGGCGAGGTGTGCGCGTTGGCTGTCGGCCGTGACACTGTGCCGGGCGATCCGCTCGGCGTCGTCGAAGATCGAGGCGACCACGCCGTCACGAAAGCCGTCAGGGAGCTCGTCGCGAAGCCCGGTCGCGCTCTCGAGGATGCTGAGCCCGCTCATGGTGCGGAGCCGCCCTGAGTCGCGAACGCCCGCTGCCGGGCGGTGTGTTGCCGCTCCACGTCGCCGAGGCTGCCGTCGCGCACCGCACGTTCGGTGTTCTCGTCACCCTCGAGGAGTCGCAGCGCGACCCAGCGGCTGTTCGCGAGGCCGGGGAACTCCGAGGTCAGCTGTCCAGCCAAGGTCTGCACTGCACGCTCGACGGCGGGGCCAAGCTTCTGGGTCGACCGTGCCTTCGTGGCCGTCCTGCCGTGGGCGACCTGCGCGACGGCTTCGAGCAGGTCAGGGACACCGTCCCCCCTGCGGGCGGACATCGGGGTCACGGGCACACCGAGCTCGCGGGAGAGGTGCCGGGTGTCGATGGTGATGCCGTGACGGCCGGCCTCGTCCATGAGGTTCAGAGCGACCACGACGCGGTCGGTGATCTGAAGGATCTGGAGCACCAGGTTGAGATTGCGCTCGAGTCGAGTGGCGTCGACCACGACGACGGTGACGTCGGGATCGCCGAACAGCAGGAAGTCACAGGCGGCGTGCTCGTCGGAGCTGGTCGACAGCAGGGAGTAGGTGCCGGGCAAGTCGATCACCTTGTAGGCGTCGCCCTGGTGCCGGTAGCCACCTTCGGCGCGCACGACCGTCGTCCCTGGCCAGTT
The DNA here is from genome assembly GCA_025965195.1 of Marmoricola sp. Classification (GTDB taxonomy): domain Bacteria; phylum Actinomycetota; class Actinomycetes; order Propionibacteriales; family Nocardioidaceae; genus Marmoricola. Next base: position 92,235 of record JAOPXK010000029.1, on the reverse strand, counting down.
CCCGACGTGTTGTCGGAGACCGGTCAACGCGTTGAACACGGTGCTCTTGCCGGTGTTCGGGTTGCCGGCGAGGGCGATCACGAAGTCGCTGTCGCCCGTGTGCACACCGAGCTTCTCGAGGTTTGCGACGTTGAAGACCGCACATGACCCGCAGGCCCGGCCCGCGGACGCGTCGACAGCGCCAGCGGCCCGCGAGATCGGCATCGGCAGGTCGGCACTCATCGGCCTCTGCCTGCGGAGCGCTCGATGTGGATGCCTTGAGCCTGTGATCGCCGCAGCACGATGACGCTGCCTCGCACCAGGTACGCCGTGGGGTCGCCGAGTGGACTCTTCATCTCGGCTCGAACCACGATCCCTGGCAGCAGGCCGAGGTCCATCAACCTGCGGCGTTCGACGCCGCTGCTGTCCAGGCTCGTCACGGTCGCCTGGCCGTCAAGGGGAAGTTCGTCGAGCGTCATGACTGAGCTGTGTCCGTCGGGGAGAGCACGTGCCCGCCAATGGCGTCGACCAGATGCGCGCTCAAGAGGTGTCCTTGCCCGTGAGCTCGGACCTGCAGCGAGCCGCCGTCCGGGGAGAGCTGCTCGATGTCCAGCTCGACACCTGGGCCGATGTCCAGCTCTGCGAGGCGGCGCAGAGCGGCGCTGTCGCGGTCGGAGACCCGCTCGACGAGGAACCGGTCACCGCGGACCGCGCTGGCGAGGGCGAACTCCTCGCTTTCGTGGTGTGGACCGGTCTTGCCGGGGATCGGGTCGCCGTGGGGATCACGGTCGGGGAAGTCGAGAGCCGCGTCGATGAGGTCTTCGAGCTGCTCACTCAACCGGTGCTCGAGGACCTCGGCTTCCGCGTGGATCTCGTCCCAGCCGAGTCCGAGGACTCGATGCAGGAAGGTCTCGAGCAACCGGTGACGCCGGACGACGCGACGGGCATGGACCTGCCCGTGGGCGGTGAGGAGGATGTGACCCCAGGCGGCTTGCTCGACGAGATTGCTCTCCCGCAGCCGGCCGATCATCGCCGAGACGGAAGGTGGTGCCACGCTCAGGCGTTCCGCGATGGCCGAGGTGCTTGCCGACTCACCCCTGGCGGTGAGCGCGTAGATCGCCTTGAGGTAGTTCTCCACCGCTTCGGTGTGCTCGATGGCACAGCATGCGTGGGCCGTTGAAGGTGTCTGTGTCGCCGCCATGTTGGCAACATTAGGGCGGTCTAATTCAGCCGCCTGTCGCAATTTGAGACGGCGTGAGGGCGGCCCGGAGTCAGCGAGATCTGAAGTACACCAGGGCGCCTGTTGCGACCATGGCTGCGCCGATCAGCAGCACCACCGGTGCCAGCCGGTTGCACAGCTCGATCCGGCTGCGCAGCACCATCGGCACCATTTCGGCGGTCAGGTGGCGGGCACAGTAGCCGCGGATCCCCACGCTCGCTATCAGGACGGCGCCGCACTGGAGGAACGCCAAGCCGACTTCTGTCGAGACTGCCATCGGTTCACTCCTCTGTGCCTTGCAACGTTGGGTGCTGCCTCCGTCCCGACCCTCACCGGGCCGGGACGGTGGCAGGCTGTGCCGAACCTGGCTCTGCCGTGCTCAGTAGATGTTGGACGGCCGGACCATGCCCTCGGCTAGGTCTCCGAAGCCGGGCGCCATGATCGCGCCGGGATGGCCGAACACCTCCTCCACGATCGCTGTCTCGGTCGTGATCAGCAGGGCCGCGATGGAGGCGGCGCTCTCCAGTGCCGCTCGGGTGACCTTGAGGGGGTCCATGACCCCCGCGGCGTAGAGGTCGCCGTACTGTCCGGTCAGCGCGTTGAACCCGTGACCGGACTCGAGTCCTGCCACCGTGTCCACGACCTCATCGCCGTCATAGCCCGCGTTGATCGCGATCCAGCGCAGCGGCTCGGACAGGGCCCGGGTGACCACCTCGCGGCCGACCGCGTCGTCGCCGGCCAGCGCGACCTGGGACGCAGCGTTCTGCGCATGGGTCAGGGCCGCGCCGCCACCGGGGACGACGCCTTCTTCCAGCGCGGCGCGGGTCGCGGCGAGCGCATCGTCCACGCGCAGCATCCGCTCCTTGAGCTCGACACTCGTGGCGCCTCCGACCTTGATGGCGGCCACGGTCCCGGCAAGCCTCGCGAGCCGGAGCTGCAGACTGTCCTGGTCCGCGTCGAGCTTGGCCCGCTCGAACTGCGTCTCCAGCTGCGCGATCCGGGCGTCCACGTGCTGCTTGTCGCCGTGCCCGCCGACGATCGTCGTCTCGTTCTCGGTGATGGTGATCCGGTCGCACGATCCCAGGTGCTCACGGGTGACCTCGCTGAGCTCGAGGCCGGTGTCCTTGGCGATCACCTGACCGCCCAGTGCGACGGCCAGATCTTCCAGCTCGGCGACTCGACGGTGGCCGAACCCGGGCGCCCGGACGACCACTGACTGCATCGTGTTGTGCATGTTGCCGCCGACCAGCAGCTGCAGGGCCGGGCCGTCGACATCCTCGGCAAGGACCACCAGCGGGCGCTCGGCGCGCTTGGCGGCCTCCAGGGTCGGCATGATGTCCTGGACCTGGCTGATCTTCTTGTTGGTCAGCAGGATCACCGGGTTGCTGTAGACGGTCTCCATCCGCTCCCGGTCGGTGACCATGTAGCCCGAGATGTACCCGTGGTCGAACTCGATCCCGTCGACCACGGCAACGGACACCCCGGCGTCCTCTGACTCCTCGGTGGTGACGATGCCGTTCTTCCCGACGCGGGCAACTGCTTCGGCGATGACCCGACCGATCGCCTCGTCGTCGCTCGCCGCCAGGGTCGCGACGTGCTCCAGGTCTTCCTGTCCGCCGACGTCGATGGCCGCGAGGCGCAGCGCTTCGACCACGGCAGGCACGGTCTGTTCGATGCCGCGCCGCACGCGCATGGGGTTGGCTCCGGCATCGACGGCGCGCATCCCCTCGCGGACCATCGCCTGGGCAAGCACGGTGGCGGTCGTCGTACCGTCGCCGACCCTGCCGTTCGTCTTCATCGCCACTTCCTTGACCAACTGGGCGCCCATGTTGGCGAAGGGCTCGGCCAGCTGGATCTCGCGAGCGATCGTGACGCCGTCGTTGGTGATCGTCGGCGGCCCGGTGAGCTTCTCCAGCACTGCGTTGCGGCCCTTGGGGCCGAGCGTCACCTTGACCGCGTCAGCCAGGGCGTTGACCCCGGATTCGAGCAGTCGTCGTGCATCCTTGTTGAAACGCAGTTCCTTGGCCATTTCGAAAACCCTTCAGGTTTGGTTGAGCATTGGTCTGTTGATGGGGTGGTTCTCGCGGCCACTGATGAGGCCGCATCGGCGCCATCAGGGGATGAGGATCGCCCGTCCCCGGACCCGTCCGGCGTCGAGGTCGTCTATCGCGGTCTGGAAGTCGGCAAGTGGGTACTTCGTGGTGTGCAGGGCGACCTTGCCCTGGGCGGTGAGCACCATGAGTTCCTGCAGGTCGTTGTAGGAGCCGACCAGGTTGCCGATGAAGTTGATCTCGGTGGAGATGACGTCGATGGTCGGCACGTTGATGTTCTCGCCGTACCCGACGACGTAGTAGCTGCCGGCCCGTCGCAGCATCGCAACGCCCTCCGCCGTGGCTCCGCCTTCACCGACGAAGTCGACGACCGCTTCGGCGCCGGTGCCGCCGGTCAGTTCCAGCACCTGTTCGACGTGCGTGCCGTCGGCGAGGATCCCGTGGTCGGCGCCGATCTCCACCGCCAGGTCAACCGCGGCCTGGTTGCGGTCGATGACGACGAGCGTCGCGCCGGAGATCGCCTTCATCACCTGGATGCCGATGTGGCCCAGGCCGCCGGCGCCGATCATGACGCAGATGTCTCCCGGCCGGGTGGCCCGTGCTGCCTTGGCGACTGCGTGGTACGCCGTGAGGCCGGCGTCTGCGAGCGCGGCGACGTCCGCGGGTTCCAGGGCGTCATCGATGCGCACGACACTTCGGGCCGTCGTGCGCAGGTACTCGGCGTAGCCGCCATTCGTGTCGATGCCCGGGAACTGGCTGTTCTCGCAGTGCACATCGTCACCGAACCGGCAGGCGCGGCAGAGTCCGCAGGTGATCAGCGGGTGGAGGATCACCTTGTCGCCGACCTTGACGTTCGTCACTTCGTCACCGACGGCATGAACCCATCCGGCGTTCTCGTGACCGATCGTGTAGGGGAGTGCGACGCCGGTCTTGTCCGCCCACTGGCCTTCGAGGATGTGGAGGTCGGTCCGGCACACACCGGCACCACCGATCTTCACGATCACGTCGAGCGGCCCCTGGACCACGGGATCGGGTACGTCGTTGAGCTGCAGCTTCGTGTGGTAGCCGACGACCTGTACTGCCTTCATGACGCATTCCTCGTGTTCGTGACGTGGGTGGACATCTCATCCGGCTCACCGTCGGCATACCGGGTCTTGAGGAGCCCACGGCAGAAGTGCGCGTTGCCCTCCATCGAGATCCGGACCGATTTCGCGAACCGCAGCTGAAGCGGGACCTCGTCGGTTGGGATGGGGTTCCCTGCGTCATCGACGACAACCGGTTGGTCACGGCCGATGCTGAGCCCGATATCGGCCCGTCGACGAAGCAGCGCCTCCTTCTGGGTGCCGCCCGGCAGGTCGGCGAGCCTCAGCTCGTGAATCTCCTCGACCGCGAGTGCGGTGTTCTTCAGCAGGGCCGCAACGCACCGTTCCATCGCGGCCGTGTGTGCCTTGCGCTGGAAGGTCAGCCGTAGCGCATCAAGGCTCTCCTCCGCCTCAGCTCCGAAGGTGCCGACGTAGCCGGCGTTGGCCGCCAGACCGGCATTGATCTTGTCCGAGTCGTGGTGGTCATCGAGCAGGACGCTGATCCTGCCGACCCTCTCCACGAAACGAAGTGCATCCTGGGTGTCGGAGGCCATCAGGTACGCGAAGTTGGGTGAGCAGAACGAGGTCGGCAGACGCAGGTGCACGGTGACACCCGCGTCGTCGATCCGGACGGAGCGGACGAACCCGAGGCCGGTGATCGGCTCGTCGAGCTCGGGGTCCAGCACCGTCGACAGTGCCGCCATCACCTCGGCCTCGAGAGACGTGGCCATGAGAGTCATGACGCCACGGCCTCCTTGGCGCCGGCCGCTACCTCGGCCCGGTCGTCCCCGGCTGCCGTGGGCAGCCGGAACTCACTGGGAACGGGGAGGTCGTAGAGGGCCGCCGCGTTGAGCCCCAGAATCTTCCTCTTCTGGTCGGTCGTGATCGGGGCGTACTCGGTCATGTCTTCGGGGATCTGGAAGTCGACGAACCGTTCGATGAGCCACTTCGGGGTCCAGATGGCGTAGTCGCTGCCGAACAGGATCTTGTCCTCGCCGATCCAGTAGAGGAGCTCGCCGATGATCTGGGCGAAGTAGCGAGGCCTGGTGTGGATGAACGGGAGCGCGACAGCAAGTCCGCCATAGACGTTGGACTCCTGGGTCGCAATCCAGCAGAAGTCCTCCAGCCGCGGCAGACCCACGTGCTCGACGACGAAGTTGAGGTCGAGATAGTCGGTGGCGACCTTGTCGATGTCGGCGACATCGAAGGCGTCCCGGTCGAGGGGGCGGATCGTGGGGCCCTTGTGCACATGGATGTTGGTGATCCCGAGCTTGATGCACTCCTCGAGATAGCGCCGGGACCACGGGTCGTCCAGCTTGTAGCCGCGTGAGTCTCCATGCCACTCCGCGGTGTAGAGCTTGACCCCCTTGAGGTTCATCCGCTCGGCGTCCCGACGCAGCTGCACGAGACCGGCGTCTCCGTTGCGCGGGTCATAGGCGTGGTTGTACGTCAACTTGTCCGGATGCTGCTGGGTCAGCCCGAATGCCTCCTCGGTCTGTCCGAAACCGGTCTTGTAGAAGTCCCCGAGGATGGCGGGCTGGAAGATCGCGTGATCGACGTACCCGTCCGCGAAGACGTCCTTCATCAGCCGCTCGGCGCCGTAGTACGTATAGGTGTCGTAGTCCCACACGGCCTCTTCGGGGCTGAGGTTCTTGTGGTAGTCGTAGAAGCAGTCGATGAACTGCTTCCCGTGGACGTTCCGGTGGTTCGACTCACGGCCGTCCCAGATGGCTACGTGCCCGTCGACGATGTAGTACTTCTCGCCGTCCTTCTCGTACATGACTTCCTCGCTTCTCGGTGATGGTTGGGACGAGCCCCGCCCGGGTCCACAGACCCCGGGTCCCAAGCGGGACTCGCGTCAAGTGGGTCAGTGCACCGTCAGGTCGAACCCGATGTACTCGGCGGCGTCCTCCGGGCTTGCGAACAAGAGGGTCTTGTCATCGAGGTGGACCATCCGGCCGTAGTGGGTCGAGCTGATCTCCTCGAAGACCGAGCCGTCGAAGTCCAGCCCAAGCGCATCGGTCAGCTCCTCGTAGTCGAAGTCGAGGAGCTTCTCGCCGTCGACGCGGATCATCGACGGGTACTCGGTGAGCTCGACACCCTCCTTGGCACCCATCACCTCGGCCACGACACGACCAATCGGGGTGTTCATCAGGGTTACGCCGCACATGTTCGAGAACGTTGCGTCCGCACCAAATTGCATAGTCACTGGTCCAACTCCTTCGGAACGTCGAGCCCGATCTCCTCGAGCAGGGAACGGAACTTCACCTTCGCGGCGTCAAGAGAGGTCGCGAAGGTGATGGCCTTCTCGGCCGGCTGCGACCAGATCGGCTGCAGTGCGTGGGCGGCCTCCAGGCACCGCGGCACCCAGACACTCATCCACTGCCCGAAGAGCGCCTTGTTGGCCTCTCCGTGCGTCTCGTCCCTGGTCAGCATCTGGTAGAGGGTTCGCGTGTAGGCCAGGTCACGGGCGTAGTCGTGCTCACCGGTGCCGACCAGCGTCGGGGTGATGTAGTCCCCGTTGCGAGCCGAGATCTGCATCACGAGCTCACTGCGGAAGAGAGCTCCGACGAGCTGCTCGAACACGATGTTCGTGGCGAACAACAGCTCGCACCAGTCTCCGACGGCGGTCAGCCGCTCGACGACCTCGCGCGTCGGTTGCCACTCCGGGGCGTCGCGCCATACGTCGCGGTGCGCCTGGCCATCGAAGTGGATGTCGGCCTCGGACAGGTCGAGGTTGAAGAGTGCGAGGTCCTGGGCGAACCGGATCTTGTGTGCGGCGCTTACCGCAACCGCGGTGTTGATCATGTTGGTGGGCCCAGAGCGCTGCACCGCGGTGAAGACGTGCAGTCCGAGACCCTGTTCCACGTGCATCCAGGCGCCCAGGTTGCGCTCGATGAACTTCACCCACGCGGAGTTCCAGCCGGCGTAGGCACCGGCCCGCTTGGCGTTCTCGAGGCAGAGCGAGACCTGGCGGACGACCGCGGCGTTGTTTCGATAGATCGACTGCTCCCACTCCTCGTTGGGGTCGAGGAAGGCGTGCCAGTTGGAGGACTTGGCCTCGGTCCACTCATGCGGGTATCCGCCGGGGCCGGTGCCGAAGCCGTAGATCCAACCCTGGGTCAGGTGTCGTTCGGGGTCGGGCTGAACGTCGACAGTGACGTCCTCGTAGACCGTCGCCCGCAGCTTCGCCGGCTTGTAGTAGTTGTAGCTCCGGCTCTTCGAACTCGGAAAGTCGAGAGCTCCCGCTTCCGAGTCCGTGAACTCGATCTTGGGAAAGCTCCGCGTCTTCTGGTCGGTGATGTCCACCATGTCAGTCAACTCCGTCTGGATAGATAGGTTTTGTGAGTGCTGCTCAGTCGGCCGTGGGGCTGGTGAAGCTGTCGTGGAAGACCTGGTCGTGCGGCACTCCGGATGTCTCGAGGAAGGCGATTGCGGCATCGACCATCGGAGGCGGGCCGCAGAGGTAGACCTCGCACTTGCTGAGCTGCGCCTCGCGACGTTCCACGACATCGGTGACGTTGCCCTGTTCGACAGCGCCGCAGAGTGCCTTGTCCTTCTCGTCCATCGATTCGGACAGGCAGGCCACGAACTCGAAGTCCGAGAGCAGCTTTCCGAGCTCGGCGATCTCGTCCAGGTAGAACAGGTCCTGCCCGGTGCGGGCGCCGTAGTAGAAGCGAACCGGGCGGGTGCTGCCGGTCTCGACCAGGTGGCGCAAGAGGGAGAGAATCGGCGCCATGCCCGCGCCGCCACCGATGCAGACCACGGGCAGCACGTGACCGTCCTTGAGGGTGAAGGATCCATAGGGCCCGTTCAGCAGCAGCTCGTCGCCGACGTTGATGCCGTCGTCGAGCAGGCCTGAGAACCGACCACCCGGGTACTTCTTGATCAGGAACTCGACCTCGCCGGGTGTCGACTGGGTCGTCGCCATCGAGAACGAGCGGTGCTCCTCGGTGCCCGGAATCTTCAGGTCGGCGTACTGCCCTGGCTTGAACTCGTACGTCGGAGGGTCGATCGCCAGCAGGCGCAGGGACACGATGTCTCGTGTCATCGGTTCGATCGCGGTGATCCGGGTCTTCACGTCCTGGATCGGGAAGCCGCCCAGCAGCTCGTCCTCGTCGAAGTTCAGCAGCTCGATCGTGCAGTCGCTGTAGGCGTGGGCCCTGCAGAGAAGGACGTAGCCCTCGTCGACTTCGGCGTCGTTGCATGCGAACGTCGAGTAGCGCTCCATCTGGATCTCGCCGTCCAGGACGTAGGACTTGCAGGCCGAGCACTGCCCTTCGCGGCAGCCATGCATCAGGTGAATCCCCTGGCGGAATGCTGCGTCGAGAATCTTCTCGCCCTCGTCGACCTCCATCTCGATGTCGACCGGTTCGAACGTGATGCGGTGGGTGTCTGCCACGACCGCTCCTCAAGGTGTTGTGGTTGGTTCGGGGCTGGTGGCGCCGCCTTTTGGGCGGCGCCACCAGACCGTTGGAAGGTGGTCGCGCCAGGACGCGACCACGGGGATCAGGCGACCTTCGTGCCGTTCGCCCGGTAGTCCGCCACGTGGGCTTCGCGCTCCGCGTCGGACATCTGGTTCAGCAGCACGTTGGGGCTCATGAACTGGTTGCCCCGGACGTCATCGAGCGTCCACATCTTCTTCGGGTCGTCGAGGTCGAGGTGTGGCTGACCGATCAACGTCTTGCCGTCGTCGCGGACGTACCCGAGGTCCTTCACGATGTCGGCCAGGTCCTTGTCGTGGTGCAACGTCTCCCACTCCCGGAACCCGGTGAGCCGACCCATGTTCGGGGTCTCCCGACCTTCGTACTCGCTACGGAACGCGACAGCGTCGGTCCAGTGGCAGGTCTCCGAGCAGTACGTACGCCACTGCCCGTCCACCTTCTCGACCACCATGTCCTCGCGGATGAGTGCCGGGACCATGCACGTCCAGCAGCGGTGCGGGTACTGGTAGCCGACTTCCTCGAAGGCGATCGGCTTGTTGCGACCCGGGTAGGCGAGCCGGTTGTACTCCTCCCACCACTTGCCGTACTTCGAGTACCACCCGGGGTACTTGAACTCGAACCAGTCGAAGTCCTCGTCGGTCATGGCATCGATGCGCCAGTAGTTCACCGGCCAGCCGGTCGCGAAGAACCGCGCCACTTCGTGGACGTAGCCCTTGTTGGTGATCCGGTTCCAGGCCTCCTCGACAAGGTCGTGGGGGATGGTCAGACCATACTTCTCCAGGGGAATGAGGTAGCTCCGGTAGTAGTCGTCGTAGATCCACCGACGCCACATCTCCGCGTAGCTCTCCCGGTCCTTGCGCCGGTCCTTCGTGCCGTACTCGATGAAGGTGCCGATGGCGGCGTCGACCACGCAGTGGTTATTCCACCAGGCGTAGCGCATGTCCCGCTCCAGGAGCGGCCGGTTGCGCTCGTCGGCAAGGGCCATCAGCAGGATGGAGTAGCCGTTCGAGATGTGCCTCGACTCGTCGGACTGCACCGAGTGGAAGACCGTCGGAAGCAGGTAGTCACCGTTGGCCGCGGCCTCATCGGGCATGGCCACGAACAGGGTGTTCGTGAACGCCGTCTCCGCGACGACCGTCAGATAGATGTTGGCCGCAGTGATGGCATCGCCGGTGATGAACCCTTCGCCGAACTGCCGGCCGATGGTGCCCGCGTAGTTGTTCGCGAACGCCTTCTCCGTCATGTCGAACCCGGCGGGGTCGATGTAGTTGTTCATGTACAACCGCTTGAGGTTCATCTGGATCGTCGAGTGGCGAACCTCGTCGATCATCTGGACCGCAAGGCCGTTGTGGATCTCGGGGTTCGGGACCGCGTCGATCGCCATCGGCATCGCCCTGGCCGCCGAGATCTCCGGGAACGGAATGATCGAGAGGAAGAGCTTCTGCCACTCCAGCCAGCGCTGCTGGACCTGGCGGAACATGTTTCCCCGGATGGCTCCGTCCATCGCGCCGAAGACTCGGTTGTCCTTCTCCTCTTCCATCGGGAAGTAGGAGCGCATGATCTGCTTGAGCGGGTCTTTCTTCGGCGCCTTCTCAAAGGTGTAGTCGGTGCCGAAGCGAGTTGCCGGCGTTGCAAATGTCGGCTCCCACGTGAGTTCTGAGATCTTGGCATGCGCCTTGGTAAGACTCTGTCTACTCAATGTCTGCCTCCTGGGTCGGGAGCCGGCGTGCTGGCCGCTCCTGTGGTTCTTTGATCGGGGTCGGTGATGTCTCCGATACAACTCCTGGCGGCACCCGAAAGCTGTCTCAATGTGAGACGCACATCACAGACCAGTGGAGTAATATCGATGCCGGGTTGGGCTCGGAGATCTCACTGAAACTGCAATCGACGGGAATCCAGACATGGGCGCAAAGAGCCCGTGGGCTTCGGCCCAGGACATCGAGGGTGTACGGCGCGCCCACGACTCGTTCCTGACCCTGAACGGCATGAGCGCCGACCCGAAGATCCGGAACTGGATCCGTGTCTCGTGGCAGCGTTCGCACGACTCGCTCGTCGACGCCGACCGCCCTGCTCCGGCGTTCGTCAGCCGCGGCGTCCAGGAGACAACGCTGACTCGCGCCGCGATACCCGTCTTCGACTCGCTGACCACCGAGCTGACGAACGAGCCGGTGTGCCTGATCCTGACCGACTCCAAGGGGATCGTGATCCATCGCGGCGGCGGCGACCGAACGCTGCTCAAGGCGCTGGACTCCGTCGACCTGGCACCCGGGTTCAGCTACAGCGAGGCCGAGGTCGGCACGAACGGCATCGGCACCGCGCTCGAGGTCGGCGCACCGCTCCTCGTCAACGGCGACGAGCACTACACCGGGGGCCTCCGGATGTTCTCGTGTGCGGGGGCCCTGGTCACCCACCCCGTCAGCGGGGCGCTCCTGGGTGTCGTCGACATCACCACGAAGGCGGAGAACTCGAACTCCCTGCTGCTGTCCTTCGCGAAACTGGCCGCCAGGCGCATCCAGGAACGCATCCTCGAGGACGCGAACCAGCTGGACCACGCCCTACTGGGCGACTACTACGCGGCCTGCCAGCACACCGGCGGCTCGGTCATCGCGATCGGCGGTGAGGTGTTCATGATGAATGAGATGACCCAGCAGCACTTCGATGCCAACGACCAGGCCGCGCTCATCGACCAGACGCGTGATGCTCGCGGACGGAGCACCCCGTTCACGCTGTTGACGGACCTGCCCAGCGGAACGACCGCCCGCCTCGCCTACCAGCCCACCTTCGTCGGCACCAACCTGGCGGGCGGCATCATCCAGGTCAAGGAACAGCGTGCCGGCGGACGCAACCTCGGCGGCACCCAGGTGCCGGCGCTCGCCGGTGTGGCGGGCACGAGCTCGCCCTGGCGCCGGATGACACAGGACGTTCTGGACGCGCGAGGCCGCCACGAGTGGCTGGTCCTCGAGGGCGAGGCGGGGGTCGGCAAGCTGTGCGTGCTCCGCGCCGCCCACGAGCACGTGGCACCGAACAGGCGCTTGGCTGTGCTCGATTCCACCGACGCCGACCCTGCACACGACTTCCTGGACCGGGCTCGAACCGAGCTGGACTCCGGTGCCGACCTGGTCATCAGCCATGCGCATCAGCTCCCGGACGAGGCGCGCGACGGTCTGGCCGAGCTGCTCCAGGACGTCCGCGACAACGCCGTCTCCCACGATCCCTGGATCGCTCTGACCGTGCAGTCGGGAGCAGTCAACGATGAGCTCGCTGCCCAGCTGCTGCGCTTCTTCCCCCGGACCGTTGTCGTGCCCCCACTTCGACATCACCTCGAAGATCTCCCTGCTCTGGTTCGCCACCTCCTGAACCGGGCCGGAGTCTCGGGGCTCATTCTTTCCGGTCCTGCGATGAACCTGCTGATGCGGCTTCCCTGGGCGGGCAACGTCACGCATCTTCGAAGCGTGCTGGCCGACGTGAGCCGGAAGCGGCGATCAGGCATCGTCGAGCCTGAGGAGCTTCCGGCTGAATGCCATGCGACAACCCGCAGGCACCTGACCAAGATGGAGTCCCTCGAGCGCGACGCAGTCGTTGACGCGTTGGCTGTTCACGGCGGGGACAAGGCCGCGGCAGCGGCCGCACTGGGAATGTCGCGTGCGACGATCTACCGCAAGATCCGTGACTACGGGATCCTCGGCTGACCGCTGTGCTCGCGCGCCGCACCCGTCGCGGCGTATCACATTGAGACACGGCTGCCTTTACCCGTGCGCGATCCTCGTGCTTCACCGTGACATGCTGCCCGACGACAAACCGGGCCAACCGAGGAGATTTGATGGCGGAGCAAGACAACAAGCCGTTGACGACGGTCGCCGGGGCGCCCGTGCCCGACAACCAGAACAGCCTGACGGCAGGAGCCCGCGGTCCCATGCTGCTCCAGGACGTGTGGTTCCTGGAGAAGCTGGCTCATTTCGACCGCGAGGTGATCCCCGAGCGACGGATGCACGCCAAGGGCTCGGGCGCACACGGCACGTTCACGGTGACAAACGACATCTCCCGGTTCACCAGCGCGAAGATCTTCTCCGAGATCGGCAAGCAGACTGAGATGTTTGCGCGGTTCTCGACGGTGGCTGGTGAGCGCGGTGCTGCGGACGCGGAGCGCGACATCCGCGGCTTCGCCCTGAAGTTCTACACCGACGAGGGGAACTGGGACCTGGTCGGCAACAACACACCCGTGTTCTTCTTCCGCGACCCGCTGAAGTTCCCCGATCTCAACCACGCCGTGAAGCGTGACCCCCGCACCAACCTGCGGAGCCCTGAGAACAACTGGGACTTCTGGACCAACCTGCCAGAGGCGCTGCACCAGGTCACCATCGTGATGTCGGACCGCGGGATCCCTGCGTCCTACCGCCACATGCACGGTTTCGGTTCGCACACCTACAGTCTGATCAACGCCGAGGGTGAGCGCTTCTGGGTGAAGTTCCACCATCGCACCCAGCAGGGCGTCGCGAACCTCACCGACGCAGAGGCCACCGCGCTGGTCGGCGCCGACCGGGAGTCCCACCAGCGCGACCTCTTCGACTCCATCGAGAACGGTGACTTCCCGAAGTGGAAGCTGTGCGTCCAGGTGATGCCGGAGGCCGACGCGGACACCTACAAGTACCACCCGTTCGACCTGACCAAGGTCTGGTCGAAGAAGGACTACCCGCTGATCGAGGTCGGCGAGTGGGAGCTCAACCGGAACCCCGAGAACTATTTCGCCGACGTCGAGCAGGTTGCCTTCTCCCCGGCCAACGTGGTCCCCGGGATCAGCTTCTCGCCCGACAAGATGCTCCAGGGCCGGCTGTTCTCCTACGGCGACGCCCAGCGCTACCGCCTCGGGGTCAACCACCACCAGATCCCGGTCAACGCCCCGAAGTGCCCGGTGAACTCGTTCCACCGTGACGGAGCCATGCGCGTCGACGGCAACCAGGGTCGTACGCCGGGCATCGAGCCGAACTCCTACGGCCGCTGGCAGGAACAACCCGCTTACCGGGACCCGGCGCAGGCCGTCGGTGCAATCGCCGACCGCTTCAACTTCCGCGAGGACGACGCCAACTACTTCGAACAGCCGGGAATCCTCTTCCGCGAGAAGATGACAGCCGAGCAGCAGCAGGTGCTGTTCGAGAACACCGCCCGCGCCATCGACGGTGCCTCGGCGGAGACGATCGAGCGGCACATCGCCAACTGCACGCAGGCCGATCCGGCGTACGGCGAGGGTGTCCGCAAGGCCATCGAAGCGCACCAGACCAGCAGGGGCTGATGCGGGCAGAGGAGAAGTCGATGCCGTCCGTCGTCGAGGGACTGCGCGCAGCTGTCACGGGTCAGGTCATCGACAACCCCGACGCGATGGGCGCGTACCGCCGCGACGAGTGCCTGATGACGCCCGCGGGCGATCCCCTGGTCGTGGTCCGTGCACAGTCCAGGGATGACGTGATCGCCACGCTTCGGGTTGCTCAGGCGACCAGGACGCCGGTGGTGACGCGGGGCGCAGGCACGGGGCTGGCCGGGGCGGCGAACGCCCTCGACGGCTGCATCGTGCTCAGCATGGCCGGAATGAACGAGATCGCCAGCATCGACCCGGTGGCTCGGACGGCCACCGTGCAACCGGGTGTGCTGAACGGGGACCTGTACCGGGCTGCCCGGGAGCTGGGGTTGTGGTACGTGCCCGACCCGGGCAGCCGGGACATCTCGACGATCGGCGGCAACGTCGCGACCAATGCCGGTGGGATGTGTTGTGCACGCTACGGCGTGACCGCCGATCACGTCCTGCAGCTGACCGCGGTGGTGCCGGGCGGCGAGGTGATCACGGTCGGGTCGAGCACCCGCAAGAACACTGCCGGCCTCGATCTGCTCCGCCTGCTGGTCGGCTCGGAGGGCACCCTCGGCGTGATCGTCGAAGCGACCGTCCGACTGTTGCCCTGGCCATCCGGCCGCGCCACGGTGGCCGCGTCGTTCCCGACCGTGCGTGCCGCCGTGGATGCGGTCCTGGAGCTCAACGAGTCCGCAGATCCCACCGCCGTCGAGCTGATGGACCGGACCACCGTCCGCGCCGTTAATGCAATGACGAAGATGGGGCTGGACGAGTCCGCGGGTGCCGTACTCCTCATCGAGTGCACTGGAGGTCAGGCCGCCCAGGATGCGGAGGAGTGCGCCGCGAGGGCGCGGAAGCACGGCGCGACGGAGGTGTTCCACACCAGCGATCCAGACGAAGGCGAAGCGCTCATGCTGGCTCGCCGGGTCGCCTTCACCGCGCTCGAGCGGCTGGGCACAACGTTGCTCGACGACGTGTGCGTGCCTGTCCATCGACTGCCCGAGCTGCTCGCCGCGATCGACCGCGCCGCCGAGGCGAACTCGGTGGTCATCGGGACGTTCGGGCATGCCGCTGACGGCAACCTGCATCCCACGATCGTCTTCGACGCCTCCGAGGCGGGCGCCCTCGAGCGTGCCCGGGCGGCTTTCGACGCGATCGTGTCCGCCACGCTCGAGCTCGACGGCACCATCAGTGGCGAGCACGGCATCGGCTCCCTCAAGTCCGCCTATCTTTCACAGCAGGTCGGCGAGTTCGAACATTCCCTGATGGCCGGTATCAAGGCCGTCTTCGACCCACACGGAGTCCTCAATCCAGGACGCGGATACTGACAGAGAGGTGCAGCGCCATGATTTTCATTGTCGTGAAGTTCAAGACCAAGCCCGAGTGGACCGAGCGCTGGCTGGAGCTGGTCGGCCCCTTCACCGAGGCAACGCGCGCCGAGCCCGGCAACAAGTGGTTCGACTGGTCGCGCAGTGTGGATGACCCGAACGAGTTCGTGCTCGTCGAGGCCTTCGACAACGACGCCGCTGGTGCGCACGTGAACAGCGAGCACTTCCACGAAGCCGTCAGGGTGATGCCACAGGCGCTGATCGAGACCCCGCGGATCATCAGCCATACGATCGACGCCGAGGGCTGGTCCGAGATGGGTGAGATCACGGTCTAGAGCCGGCTCCTGGCCGACCCGTTGATCGGCCGGGCCGGTCGCTGGTGGCCGACCGTCTCGACTTGAGACACCGAGGTGCGCGGGCAAGGCGTCCCATGGATGGACAGGCACAAACGCCTCTCCTCGTGGGATCGGAGTCCCGATGAGCATCAATATCAGTCCAGCTGTTCTGGCTGCGGCGCTGCGGCGCGAGCTTCTCCGTCTTGCCCGTGCGGAGGAGGACCGGGCGGCCGCGGAAGCCGCGAAGGTCCCGTACTGGGCCACCTGTCCGCCGTCGGTTCAGGGGCACCGTGCCGCCGCGGGGATCCTTCGCGCCACCGCCGACAGCTTCCTGGCCACCGCTGAGTTCGCCAGTTGACCCTGATCTCAAATTGAGACCGCCAGGACCGTGACCAGCGGGAATCCTGATTGGACGAAGCAGATGAGATCGGGAAACAGATGAGACAGAGGAACGGAAGGCGCGCCATGAGCACAACTGCGCAGGCACAGGACTGGCAGCGACAGAGCGCGGAAGGACTCGCGGAGCTGAGCCTGGACCGCCTTCCGGCGGCAGAGCTCCTGTTCCTCGACGGCCTGGCGGTCTATCTCATGGGTCCCGAAGCCCCTGAGCCCCCGTACACCATCGAGCAGGGAACCGTGATCGTCGGGCACTTGCTCCGTGCCGTGATGGATTGCTCGGAGCTCCACGTCGAGGGCAGCCCCGAAAGCAGCGTGGAGATCGAGGAGGCACGTGCGGCGATCATCGAGGGTGCGCACGAGTTCGCCGGCCTCGGAGTTGCTGGCGTGAACCAGCTCGTGAACCGGCTTCTGGGAGCAGCTGTCGGCGAACTCGAGATCCACCGGACGTCGGCCGAGGCCCAGACGTGCTCACTGTTCTACTACGGGCTGCTTGCGGTCGCCTCCGGCCCGAAGAACCGCCTCAGCCAGGCGGCTGCGGACGGGATCATCGACATTCTCGAGGCATGGGACAAGCAGATCGGCGCAGGTTTTGTCCCGCCCTGGCGAGTCGTGGCTCCGAGCTGAGTACGAGACGGCCCCGGCCCATCGCGCAGCAAGACTTTCAGAGGGATCTGGCTATGAGGATCTGGCTATGAGGATCAGGCTATGAGGATCAGGCTATGAGGATCTGGATCGGTTCGGTGCGCGACTTCACGTGGAGCGTGGTGACCGCGGCGCTTCCGAACCTCGCGGATGAGCTCGCCCGGTCTATCCCATTCAGGTTTCCCTCAGGCCACCTGGTTACCGTGCCTGTCGAGGTGCGCGCTCGGTCCTGACACGAGTCCTGGTCAGACATGGAAAGGCGGTGCACACATGCCCACTGATGCGATACCGCCGGGTCACCTCCTCCTGCACGTCGGGCCGCAGAAGACCGGGTCGACGGGCATCCAGCAGGCCATGCACCGATCGCGCGCGGAGCTTGCCGATCGCGGAGTCCTCTACCCGGGCCACACGTTCCGACCGGCGGAGGCGGGGTGGGCAGTGATGGGGATCGGTGCCGCGGTGGGCCGCCCGGAGCCTCGCATCGAGCTCTGGCACCAGCTGGTGAGCGAGGTCGCCGAGACGAGGCTCGCGCGCACCTGCGTGAGCAATGAGGACTTCGCGCGTGCGGACGATGCCGCGATCGATCGGATCCTGACCGGCCTCGGCCGCGACCGGTTGCATCTGGTGTACGTCGCTCGCCGGATCGACAAGCTGTTGCCCTCGCACTGGCAGGAGCGGGTCAAGGCCGGGATGACCTCGTCGTACGCCGACTTCCTCGACCAGATGCTCCGGGAGCAGGGCGCCGACTGGGAGTGGCACATGATGTGGGACGCCCAGTCGGTCGGAGCTGTCGTCGATCGCTGGGCCCACCACCTGGACCGCGACCGGATCACGGTGATCGTCGCCGACGAGACCGACCGCGCGACCATCCCGCGCACATTCGAGCAGCTGCTCGGGCTGGACGAGGGTTTCCTGGTCCCGCCGGACCAGAGGTCGAACCGGTCGTTGGGCTTCGCCGAGGCCGAGGCGGTGCGTCGGGTCAACCGGCTCTTCGCAGAGCACGAATGGGGGCCGGAGGCCTACTGGCGGATCGTGCAGAACGGGATCGCGGCAAGGCTCAAGGACGCTCCGCCCTCCGACGGCGCCACGCCGATCCCGCGGCTGACGGCAGCGGCGCTGCGCCGGGTGGCCGACCTTGCCGACCAGCAGGCCGACGCGATCGGAGCCGCCGGCGTTCGGGTGGTCGGCGATCCGGAGACCCTGCGAATCGGTGACCAGGTACAACCGGATCAGGAAACCGGCCCGGTCGACGTCGTCAGCATGGAGCTGCTGGCCAACGCGATCGAGGGTGCCGTGATCGGTGCGCTCGACCTGCAGGCGCGGGTACTGGGACGGCAGCCGGCCGTTCAGCGGAGCCTGGCTGATGCCAGCGGTCGCGAACTCCTCGGGATGCTCCGCAGGCGACTGGGCAGGCGACTGGGCAGGCGACTGGGCAGACGACTGGCCAATCGGCTCAAGAGCCACTCCCGGGCATGGGCGAATCTCCGCTCCCACTTCGGCACGCACAGGGTCTTCCTCGGCTGAGTTCCGGACGCGAGCCGCCGGCCGCGAAGGCGAGCGAACCGTGGCTGACGGATGGCGTCAGCTGGTGAACTTGCGCAGGATCGGCAGGATCTCGTCGAGGTCCTTCGTGGTGCGGAGTACGACGAGCGACGCCTCCTGTCCCGCTGCCGGCACACCCTTGTCGAACATCCCGACCGTCCTGGCCATCGCGACGTCGAAGTCGGCCTCTGGGGTCGAGGTCTTCTCCTGAAGCCACTGGCGCAGGACATGGTTGTGGGTCGTGACCACGGCATTGGCCATCAGTTCGGCGGAGAGCGCGGTCTCCGGAGTGCCGCCCATCCAGGTGTGGATGAAGACGCGGAAGGCGCGCTGGTAGCGACGCTGGCCGGCAATCTCCCGGTCGCGCAGCGCCCGGACCATCGAGGTCAGCCGGTAGCGGCTCCGGGCGAGGCTGCCCTCCGCCAGGTAGTGCAACAGCACGAGTCGGGCCGCCTCTGCGACCGCGACGAGAGCAGTCTCTGACGTGGAGGCCTTCAGCCGGTTGCCGATGACCGCAAGCATCTGGTCGTGATCGGGGAAGATCACGTCCTCCTTGCCGCGAAACAGCCGGAAGAACGTCGTACGCCCGACGCCGGCGCGCTGCGCGATGTCATCAACCGTGGTCGCGTCGTACCCGCGCTCGTCGAACAGTGCGAACGCCGCGTCCGTCAGCCGTTCCTTGGCCGATGCCGTCGTGGTCATCTCCACCTCCGTGATTTGGCATCATCCTCTGGTACTCAGTACCTTGGAAGTAGTATTCAGTACCAGAGGGAGCTGTCGTGCACAGAGTTGGCGTCGTTGGTTGTGGGCTGATGGGGGCCGGGGTGGCGGAGGTCTGCGCCCGGGCCGGCCTTGACGTGGTCGTCGCGGAGTCCAGCGAGGACGCTGCTGATTCGGGGTGGACACGGATCGAGAGCTCGCTCGCCCGCGCCGAGGCCAAGGGCAGGATCGACTCGGCTTCCGAGGTGCTCGACCGGATCAGCGTCGTGACGAAGCTCGAGGAGCTCGCCGACCGGGACATCGTCGTCGAGGCCATCGTCGAGAACGAGGCCGCCAAGGTCGAGCTCTTCCGCAGGCTCGACGAGATCGTCACCTCGCCCGACGCGATCCTCGCGTCCAACACCTCCTCGATCCCGATCATGAAGCTCGGCGTGGTGACCTCGCGCCCGCAGAGCGTCCTCGGTATCCACTTCTTCAACCCGGTGCCCGTCCTCAAGCTGGTCGAGCTCGTGCCCAGCCTCCTCACCGCCCCGGAGACGACCGAGCGGGCACGCACCTTCGTGCAGGAGCAGCTCGGCAAGACCGCGATCGACTGCCGGGACCGGGCCGGCTTCGTCGTCAACTCGCTGTTGATCCCGTTCGTTCTCTCGGCCATCCGGATGCTGGAGTCCGGCTTCGCGACGGCCGAGGACATCGACAACGGGCTCGTCCTCGGTGCGGCGCACCCGCAAGGACCGCTCGCCCTCGCAGACCTGATCGGGCTCGACACGACCCAGGCCGTTGCCGAGTCCCTGTACGAGGAGTTCAAGGAGCCGCTGTACGCCGCTCCGCCGCTCCTGTCCCGGATGGTCGACGCCGGCCTGCTCGGCCGCAAGTCGGGCCGCGGTTTCTACACCTACTCCTGAATCGAGACAGCCGATGAATCCTGACTTCGACGTCTACCGCCTTTCCGAGGACCACGACGCGCTCCGCGACGCCGTACGCAATGTCGCGGAGGGCAAGATCGCGCCCTACGCCGCCGAGGTGGACGCGAACGCTGCCTTCCCGCAGTCGGCCTACGACGCCCTGGTGGCTTCGGACTTCCATGCCCCGCACGTGCCCGAGGAGTACGACGGCGTGGGCGCGGATGCCCTCGCGACG
Source organism: Marmoricola sp. (assembly GCA_025965195.1). GTDB lineage: Bacteria > Actinomycetota > Actinomycetes > Propionibacteriales > Nocardioidaceae > Marmoricola. Next base: position 72,015 of record JAOPXK010000029.1, on the reverse strand, counting down.
TGCATCGTGATCGAGGAGGTCGCCCGAGTCTGCGCGTCGTCCTCGTTGATCCCTGCGGTGAACAAGCTCGGTTCGATGCCGTTGTTGCTCGCCGGGTCCGACGAGCTCAAGGCGAAGTACCTCACTCCACTCGCCGCGGGAACCTCATCGTTCTCCTATGGCCTCTCCGAGCGTGAGGCTGGCAGTGACACGGCCTCGATGAGGTGTCGCGCCACCGAGACCAGCGACGGCTGGGTGCTCAACGGGCAGAAGTCGTGGATCACCAACGCCGGCGTCTCGGACTTCTACACAGTCCTGGCCGTCACCGACCCCGACGGAGACCGCGGCTCGAACGTGAGCGCGTTCGTGGTGGAGAAGTCCGATCCTGGCTTCACGTTCGGCGCACCGGAGAAGAAGCTCGGGATCAAGGGCTCACCGACGCGCGACCTGATCTTCGACGACGTACACCTCCCCGCGGACCGGATGGTCGGCGAGCGCGGTCATGGCCTCAAGATCGCCCTCCGGACGCTCGACCACACCCGGGTCACCATCGGTGCGCAGGCAGTCGGCATCGCGCAGGGCGCCCTCGACTTCTCGCTCGGCTACGTCCAGGAGCGCAAGCAGTTCGGTCGGCACCTCGCAGACTTCCAGGGTCTGCAGTTCATGCTCGCCGACATGGCGATGAAGCTCGAGGCCGCTCGCCAGCTGGTGTACGCCGCGGCGGCTCGTTCGGAGCGCGATGACCGGGACCTTCCGTTCTTCGGCGCCGCCGCCAAGTGCTTCGCCTCGGACGTTGCCATGCAGGTCACCACCGACGCGGTCCAGCTGCTCGGCGGCTATGGCTACACCCAGGACTTCCCGGTCGAGCGGATGATGCGTGACGCGAAGATCACCCAGATCTATGAAGGCACCAACCAGATCCAGCGCGTCGTGATGGCCCGCCAGCTGCTCAGCCGCTGACCAACGATCACGCAGATGATGTGCCAGTTCTACTGTTACGGTCGGCGGTGTCAACGTCGAGGGGTCGAACATGAGCGCAGCGCCTGCCGGTTCCCGCGGACCCGCCAGGCCGGAACTGGACATCCGCAGGTACCTTGACGGCGTCGGGCCGCTGCTGGCCGGAAACGCGAACGTCATCATGCAGCTGTCGTGGCCCGCAGTCGGCCACGGCGTGGTGGAGTCGAAGGTCGAGAGCGGCCAGGTCACCCGCCATCCGTTCAAGCGCGGACGCACCACGCTGACCTACATCTCCGTTGCGTTGCTGGGGAATGACGCCGATCGGGCGGCGTACCGGAAGGCGGTGAACACCTCACACGTGCAGGTGCGTTCCGACCCCGACAGCGTGGTCGCGTACAACGCGTTCGACCCCGAGCTGCAGCTGTGGGTTGCGGCCTGCCTCTACTACGGCACCCGCGACATCGTCGCCGCGCTGCACGGCGAGCTCGAACCTGAGGTGGCCGACGCGCTGTACCAACACGCCGCACACTTCGGTACGACGCTCCAGGTGCGACCCGAGCAGTGGCCGGCGGATCGGGCTGCGTTCGACGCCTACTGGGACGCGTCGTTGGCGCTGGTCGACATCGACGAGACGGTGGCGGCGTACCTCCTCGACCTCCTGGACAGCAGGCAGTTTCCGCTTGTCATACGGCTGCCGAGCTGGCGGCTGGTGCGCTTCATGAACGTCGGCTTCCTGCCGCCGTTCTTCCGGGAGCAGCTCGGACTGGAGTGGACAGCGGCGAACGAACGCTGGTTCCGCAGCCTGCTGCGAGCCCTCGGTGGTGTCTACCGGCACTCGCCGCGGATCACCGCCACCTTCCCGTTCAACTTCTACCTGTGGGACGTGCGACGACGGGTCCGCCAAGGTCGACCGCTCGTCTGAGCAGCGCTTCGCGAGCCTAGAGCGGGTCTGGCATCAAGGGCTATGGTGTCGAACGTAGCCCAGACCCCTTTTGGCACGCTCTGGTTCCGGCACCGGAAATCGAGGCGATAACTAAATGGCGCACATGACGCTGTCTCACGTCGGCAAGGTGTACGACGACGGCACCCGTGCGGTGACCGATCTCAGCATCGAGATCGAGGACGGAGAGTTCCTCGTCTTCGTCGGCCCGTCCGGCTGCGGAAAGACGACCGCGCTCCGGATGGTCGCCGGTCTCGAGACGATCACCGAGGGCGAGGTGATGATCGGCGACCGCGTCGTGAACAACGTGCCGCCCCGAGATCGCGATGTCGCGATGGTCTTCCAGTCCTATGCCCTGTATCCGCACCTCACCGTGCGGGACAACATCGGGTTCGGCCTGCAGCTGCGCAAGATGCCGAAGCCCGAGCTGACCAAGCGGGTCGAGGAGGCGGCCGCGGTCCTGGGCCTGTCGGAGTATCTCGACAGGAAGCCCCGCAACCTCTCCGGAGGGCAACGCCAGCGAGTGGCAATGGGGCGCGCGATCGTGCGTCAGCCCCAGGCGTTCCTGATGGATGAGCCGCTGAGCAACCTCGATGCCAAGCTCCGGGTCCAGATGCGGGCCGAGATCGGCCGGTTGCAGCGGGACCTCAAGGTGACGACGATCTACGTCACGCACGACCAGACCGAGGCGATGACGCTCGGCCACCGGGTGGCCGTGATGAAGAAGGGCGTCCTGCAGCAGATCGCGGCGCCACAAGACCTCTATGACCACCCCGACAACCTCTTCGTCGCGGGCTTCATCGGATCGCCGGCGATGAACTTCGTGACCGGCACATTGGTCAGGGACGATGCCGGCGCCTACTCGGTGCAGATCGGCAACGAGAACATCACCTGTCCCGCCTCGGTGCTGGCTGCCCGGCCCGCTCTCGCGTCACACGTCGGCAAGCCGCTGATCGTCGGCATCCGGCCGGAGGACGTCGAGGACGCTTCGCTGGTGAGCGGGCATGAGGGCCGGACGCTGTCCGGGGTCGCCGAGCTCGTCGAGCCCCTCGGCTCTGACCTGATGGTGCACCTGTCGACCGATGCGCCCGCAGCTGCCAGTGACGACATGGCCGAGCTGGGCAAGGAGATCGCGCCGGTCGGGCCGCTCGCCGAACGAACGATCATCGTCGCGCGCTTCAGCCCGCGCAGCGGCGTGCAACTTGGCAAGCCCGTAACGATGGCGCTGGACACCGAGCGTCTGCACTTCTTCGAACCCACATCCGGCATGGCTGTGTGGGACACCTGAACGACTGTTTAAGGAGAACGTCGTGTCGCTGAAAATGAGGAACCTGGCGGTCACCGCCATCGCTGCCACATCACTGTTGTCCGTCGCCGCGTGCGGATCGAGCTCGAGCTCGGGAGACTCCGGATCGGGGAGCAGCCCATCGGGCCAGAGCCTCAAGGGCGTCTCCTTCACGATCCTGGGTCAATGGACCGGCGGTGAACAGGACGCCTTCCAGGCCGTCATCGACGCGTTCGACAAGAAGACCGGCGCGAAGGGGACGTACACCCCGGCCGCGGGCGGTGACGAGGCCGGCGTGCTCGGCACCAAGGTCGCCGGTGGGACCCCACCGGACATCGCTGTGTTGTCGTTGCCCGGTGCCATCGCGCAGTACGCCTCCGCCAACAAGATCCAGCCCGCGAGCGCGGCCGTCCAGTCGGCCGTCAGCGCCAACTTCGCGACCGAGTGGGGAACGCTCGCGTCGGCCGGCGGCAAGCTCTACGGCGTCCCGGTGGACGCGTCCGACAAGTCGACCGTCTGGTACAACGCCAAGGCGTTCACCAATGCCGGCATCACGCCGCCTGCCACCTGGGACGACCTGATCAAGGCCGGCAAGACGCTGTCGGCGTCCGGTGTCCAGGTGCCGATCTCCGTAGGTGGCGGTGACGGCTGGACGCTGACCGACTGGTTCGAGAACGTCTACCTCCGCACGGCGGGTGTGGACCTCTACGACAAGCTGACCAAGCACCAGATCCCGTGGACCGATCCGTCGGTCGCAACTGCGCTCACCACGCTCAAGCAGATCTGGGGCGATCCTGAGCTGATCGGCTCGCCTGCAGCGGCGGTGAAGGTGCCGTTCACCTCATCGGTGGACAACGTGTTCAAGAAGACGCCGACCTCGGCCATCGTCTACGAGGCCAGCTTCGTGGCCACGACGATCACCAGCGACAAGAACCCCGCAAAGGTCGGCACCGACGCGAAGGTGTTCCCGTTCCCGTCGATCAACGGGTCCGCTCCCGTGAGCGAAGCTGCCGGTGACTTCGCCGTTGCCTTCACCCCGAACAAGGCGGCGCAGCCGTTCCTGGCCTACCTCGCCTCGCCCGAGGCGGCGAAGATCCTCGTCTCGACGAGTGGTAGCGGGTTCCTGTCGGTCAACAAGAACCTGGCCAACTCGGCGTACCCGGACGCGACCTCTGGCGACCTCGCGAAGCAGCTGGTGGACGTCGGCAACAACTTCCGGTTCGACATGTCCGACCAGGCTCCGGCGGCCTTCGGTGGCACGCCGAACAAGACCGAGTGGGGTGACCTGCAGACGTTCCTCGTCAACGGGAACGTCGCGGCTGCGCAGCAGCAGCTCGAGAAGGACGCGAAGTCGGTGAAGTGGAACTGACCGGCCGCGTGAGCACGGGCGAACGAGGAACCGGGTCATGACACAGGAGGTGGTATCGGTGGCCAAGGCGTCCGCTCTGGCCACTGGCCCATCTCGGAAGACTCCTGGCCAGGGCCGCTGGCTTGCTGGGGTGTTCCTTGCCCCTGCCGCGGTCTTCCTCACCGCGATCGTGTTCTATCCGCTCGTCTACACGCTGATCCGGAGCCTCTTCAACGACGGCCCGAGCGGGCAGGCGACGTCGTTCGCCGGGCTGTCCAACTACGCGCACATCTTCACGCAGTCCGATGCCGTGGAGGCGCTGAAGAACAACGTGATCTGGGTCGTCATCGTCCCTGCCCTGGTGACGATCCTGGGCATGATCTTCGCGGTTCTCACCGAGAAGATCCGGTGGGCTTCGGCGTTCAAGGTCGTGCTCTTCATGCCGATGGCGATTTCCTTCCTGGCCTCCGGTGTGACCTGGACCCTGATCTATGCCGACCAGCCGAGCCGCGGCCTGGGCAACGCCGTCGCGATCGGGATCCACGACACGTTCGACCCGCAGACGTCGTACCCCGAGCTGCACCCCTCCGGCAACACCGTGCTGACCGGCAGCGGGGCAGCGGGCTACAAGTCGGTTGCGACGTTCGCCGCGGGCTCGCCCGCCTTGCTCCCGCTCACCGGACTCAACCTGGTCAAGCCGCCGAAGGCAGCGGAACCCGCCGTCGAGCCGAGCTCCGGAGCCGGCCTGCGCGGGGTGCTCTGGAACGACTTCAAGCTCGGTGGCGGCGGAACTCCCGGTGTGATCGACCAGGGCGAGCTGGGCGTTCCCGGTCTCCAGGTCGACGCCGTCAAGAACGGCAAGACCGTGGCGACGGCCACGACCCAGGCGAACGGCACGTTCACCTTCCCGAGTCTCACGTCCGGGGGCTACACCCTGTCGCTGCCCAAGGCAGACTTCTCGCCGGCGTACGGCGGGATCGCCTGGCTGGGCAAGAACCTGATCACGCCGGCGATCATCGTCGCCTATCTGTGGATCTACGCCGGATTTGCGATGGTCCTGCTGGCGGCGGGCATGTCGGCAATACCTCGTGATGCGCTCGAGGCCGCCCGGATGGACGGCGCGACCGAGTGGCAGGTGTTCCGAAGAGTCACGGCTCCACTGCTGGCTCCGGTGCTGCTGGTCGTCTTCGTGACGATGGTGATCAACGTGCTGAAGATCTTCGACATAGTTTTCATCATTCAACAGAGCGCGGGCGGCAACGCCAAGTACGCCAACGTGCTCGCGGTCCAGCTGTACACCGACTACGGCAACCAGCAGTTCGGTGCGGCGAGTGCGGTCGGCATCGTCCTGGTCATCCTCGTCCTTCCGGCGATGGTCTTCCAGGTCCGGAACTTCAGGAAGGAGTCACGGTGACTGTCGCCAATTCGGACATCGTCACTGGGACGATCAACCGCGGTTTCGCTGCCCGGGTCGTGGCCAGGACCAGCGGTGGCGCCCTGAGGATCTTTCTGATCGTCGTTGCCCTGCTGTGGCTGCTGCCGACGTTCGGACTGCTCATCGAGTCGCTGCGCGATCCGAGCCAGTACGCGAACGGCGGCTGGTGGTACGCCATCATCCACCCGGCGCAGCTGACCTTCGGCAACTACTCGCAGCTGCTGCAGAACCACACCATGAGCTCCGGTTTCTTCAACACGGTCAAGATCACCGTGCCGGCGACGTTGCTGGTGGTCCTGATCGGTTCGGCCGCAGGTTATGCGTTTGCCTGGATGGAGTTTCCGGGACGCGACTGGATCTTCCTGCTCGTCGTCGGGCTGCTGGTCATTCCGATCCAGATCGCGCTCATCCCGGTCGTCAAGCTCTACTCCGCGATGGGCATCTCCGGCTCGATCATCTCGGTGATCATGTTCCACGTCGGCTTCGGGCTTCCGTTCGCGATCTTCCTGCTGCGCAACTACTTCGCCGGGATCCCGCGCGACCTCATGGAGGCTGCCCGGATGGACGGCGCCAGCGAGGGCAGGATCTTCTTCCGGATCATCCTTCCGCTCGGGATGCCGGCAATCGCGTCGCTGGGGATCTTCCAGTTCCTCTGGGTGTGGAACGACCTGCTGGTCGCACTCGTGTTCAGCAACTCGGCGAGCCAGCCACTCACGGTCGCCCTGGCCAGCCAGACCCGCCAGTTCGGCAGCAGCATCGACATCCTCGCGCCCGGTGCCTTCCTGTCCCTGATCGTTCCGCTCGCGGTCTTCCTGGGCTTCCAGCGGTTCTTCGTGCAAGGTGTGATGGCCGGGTCGGTCAAGTAGGAAGCCGTCGCGGCAGCACCTCCGGGAGCGGGATCAGCTCGCGTTCACGTCCTCGTCGGGGAAATGTGTGTCCCCGAGCAGGTAGTTGGCCAACAGTCCGTCGTGGGCATGGTCGTGGACCTTCACGGGAGCCGGGATGAGCCGCCCTTCGACCGTGTCCCAGAAGCCGTCGGCCTTCGCCCACAGGCTGCGCGCGACACGTCCGGCAAGGCCGTCATGCGGAAGGTAGGGGTGCGGCCGCGTCGGCGAGTGGAGCTCGACGTGGTGGACCCGAGAGGCGAGGGCGTCGAGATCGGGCAGGTCCAGTGCGTCGATCAGCTCGTCGATCAGCTGGCGCTCGAGGCGGATCGTCTCCCTGAACTCCTGGTCGACCTCCCGCCAGATCTCCGCCCAGGGCCTGCTGATCGCATAGGCCGACCCGTAGAGCTTGGCCTTGGTCCGCGCGAGCGCCAGCTCCAGCCGGCGGCACTGGTGCACGAACTCGTGCGCCTGATCCGCGCTGTCAGGGAGATGTTCGCGTACGGCGGGGAGGAGTACCGCACTTGCCGCTGCAAGATGTCTGCTGGCGCTGGCAAGGAAGGTGTCGGTCTTCCGATAGTTGTCACGGGCGCCCGGTGGCAGGGAGCTGCCGGCGATGGCGCTCCGGAGGCGGTGGAGAAGGACCTCGTGGGTGGCCTGGACCGCGATGTCGAGGTTGCTGCGCAGATTCCTGGGCGCGTCGTTGAGCATGTTGCTGCCTCCGAGCGGGCTTCCTCCAATTCGAGTGTGCGCCGGACCTGCACCAGGGGCAAGGGTCTCCGCGTCAGAGCCGGCCCGCCGCTACCGCTGACGACGGCTCAGCGGCGGACACCCATGTGCCCGGTCACGGGAGGTGCCCACGGCAGCGCGCCGTGCTCGGCCAGGTAGCCGTCGATCCGGGCGGTGATCTCCGCCGGCATTCTGGTGGCGCGCCGACTGTTCAGGTCGACGTGCACGAGCACCAGTTCCAGGGTGTTGACCAGCAGGTCGTTGGTGTCGTCGATCATCAGCGCCATCATGTGCAGTGTCTTGTCGGAGCGATCGAGAACTCTCGGATGCACCGAGATCCTCTCGCCCAGGCGGAGCTCCGCGAAGTACTTGAGGTGATGCTCCGCGGTGAAGACGCTCATCCGCCGCTCGGAGCGATAGGCACTGGTGAAGCCGACGTCCCGGCTGATCACGCCGGCACCCTTGGCCTCGAGCCGGACGTAGTGCCGGATGTTCATGTGCCCGTTCTCGTCGATGAACTCCTCCTCGACGGCGGTCGTCAACGTGGCCGGGAGCATCCTCACCTCGTCGACGGTGGGCAGCGGCGTCATCCCACGCTGGCGGGCTGCTGGCCGGCTCTGAGGGACTCGAGTCCGTCGCGGCCGTTCATCGTGTCGGAGATCCGCGGCCACAGCAGGTCGGCGCCGCCAGCCACCACCTGCTCACCGATACGGGCTGCCCAGAACCGGGACGACCCGAACTCCTGGCGCCAGGACATCAGCCGCCGGGTGTACTGCTGCAGCTCATACTCCTCGGTCATGCCGATCGCCCCATGGACCTGGTGGGCCAACGCGGTGGCAAGGGTCGCTGCGTGGCTCGTCAGCTGCTTGGCCGCCGCCAGCTCGAACCGTGCCGGATCTCCCGAGGCATGACGTGCGACTGCGGACTGTACGGCGAGGCCGGCAGCGGTGCTTTCCGCGTTGAGCCGGACGAGATGCTGTTGCACCGCCTGGAAGTTCGCGATCGGCCGCCCGAACTGGTGGCGGACCCAGGCGTACTCGACCGTCAGCTTGACCACGTGCTCGAGTGCACCGGACATCAGCAGGCCCCGCGTCAGCGCGCCCCGGAGGCGGAACGACTCGGCGTCGACGCCCTCTCCTGGGCGAGCAACAAGAGCATCGTTCACGGGGACGTCGTCGAACTCGACTGCATCGCGCGCCTCGCCGGCGAGGTTGGTGCCGTGGGTGATCATCTCCTCGGACAGCGGGATCGCGACAACCCGAGGACCATCGGCCGTGGCCGCGAACGCGACGAGCCAGTCCGCGTGCCGCGCCCATGGCACGCGGCGTACCGTCCCCTTCACCCTCCAGCCTCCCGCGGTCGAGCGCAGCCGCAAGTCGGGAGCCGGGTCGACGCCAACAGTCAGTACGCCGTCGGGGATCGGAACGCCGCTCCGCGAGAGCATCCACCCGGCAAGGAATCCGTGCTCCGCAAGCGGGAGCGGAACTGCGCTGCGGCCAGCAAGGCGGAGCACCAGGCAGGCGTCCTCCAGCTCGCCGCCCTGCCCGCCGAGCTCCTCGGGGTTGGACAGCGAGGTGACACCGGCGCTGTCGAGGAGAGCCCAGAGCTCGCCGCACCACTCGCCGTTCTCGTCGCGCCTTCGCTGGTCCGGACCGCAATGGTCGGAGAGCATTCCAGCGAGGATGGGTTCGAGCTCGTTATCGGACATGGTGGGTACTCCTCAGCGCCTTTGCGGCGACCGAACGCAGGACTTCGGTCGTGCCTCCGCGGATGGTGTACGACGGGGAGATCAGGGTCGCCTCCGCGAGCTGTCGCTCGAACAGCGAGTCCGCCGTCGGGTCGGGATCGAGCTCGAGGAGCGCCTGGATCGACGCCACGACATCCTGCTCGAAGGTCGTGCCCAGGTCCTTCACGATCGCGGCCTGGACAGAGGTCGAGCCACCCCGGTCGATCGCATGGGCCACGGCCAGGGACAACTGCCGGATCATCCAGTACCTCGCCGTCAGCCGACCGACCGTCTCGTTCAGATAGGCCGGTTCGACGTCCGTCGCGCGGTCGCGGAGCAGCTGTTCCAGCAACGGATAGGTGCTCATGAAGCGATCCGGCCCGGAGCGCTCGTGAGCCAGCTCCGACGTGATCTGGGTCCAGCCACTGCCTTCCTCGCCGAGGAGCATGTCGTCGGGGACGAAGACGTCGGTGAAGGCGACCTCGTTGAAGTGATGCGATCCGTTGAGCAGCTTGATCGGGCTGATCCGCAGACCCGGTGCCTTGAGATCGACGATGAGCTGGGAGAGGCCCTCGTGCCGGTCGTCGGCCAGGGGCCGCGTGCGGCAGAGCACCACGAAGAAGTGGTTGCGATGGGCTCCGCTGGTCCAGATCTTCGTCCCGTTCACCAGCCAGCCGCCATCGACGCGGCGGGCGGTGGTGCGCACCGAGGCCAGGTCCGATCCCGAGTCGGGTTCGGAGAGCCCGATCGAGAAGAAGCACCTGCCTTCTGCAATCCGGGGGAGGAACAGCTGACGCTGGGCCTCGGTGCCGAAGACCAGGAGCGTAGGTGCCGTCTGACGCTCGGCAACCCAGTGCGCACCGACGGGGGCGCCGGCCGCCAGGAGTTCCTCGGCCACCACGAAGCGCTCGACGGTGGTCGACCCGCGGCCTCCGTACTGGGTGGGGATCGCCATCCCGACCCACCCTCGCTGCGCGAGCTCGAGCGAGAACTCCGGTGAGTGCGTCGCGTTCATTCCCAGCCCGGGCGCGAAGCCCTTCCTGGACCACCAGCTCTGGATGAAGGCGCGAACCTCCTTGCGCAGTTCGGTGACCAGGTCCGCAGCCACGAGTGGCGCGGTCGCTGTCGTGGTCACGACGACATCTCCTCGGCCTGTGCTGCGAGTGCGGCCCGCTTCCGCTGTGACCACATCTGGGCGCCGCGCTCCATCTCCAGGGCCGCCGGCCAGCTGACTGCCGGGGGGCCGAGCTCCTCGCGGAAGGACTTCAACGTCATTCGGCCGAGAACGGGGTCGCTGGTCGCACCGCGCGCCAGGGCAAGGGCCCTCTCCTCGACCTCGCCATCGGGCACCGAGTCCCAGGCCACGCCACAGGCCGCTGCCTGCTGGCCGGACATCTCCTGGTTGAACAGGCCGAGGGCGGCAGCGGACTCCCGGGCACCGGTGCGGCCGATGAGCGTGAAGAACCCGCCACCCGGGTGGATTCCGGCGCGGCCGAAACCTGCGATCAGCCGGGCGTTGTCGGCGCAGACCCGGACGTCTGCGGCCAGCGCGAGGTTGAGGCCGGCTCCGACGGCAGCTCCGCGTACGGCGGCGATGGTGGGTACCTGCAGGTTGCCGAAGCGGACGAACGCGCCGTACACGGTCGTCGTCTGTTGGTAGGCGATCTCGGAGGCGGGGTCGAGCATCACGGTCCACTCGCGCGTGTCCGCGCCTGAGCAGAACGTGCCGTCAGCGCCTCGGATGACAGCGGCGGTGACGGTCTGGTTGGCGTTGATCTCATCGCAGATGGCAATCAGCGACTCAGCCATCGGAGGCGTCAGCCCGTTGCGGACCTCTGGGGAAGACACGGTGATCAGAGCCACGGTGTCGGTCAACTCGTACGAAACATCACCCATTGGGGCGTACTCCTCTCTCTTTCGTGGAACCCGGAGATCTCGCTCCGGAGGTGGTCAGTGCTCGAGGCTTGGCTCCTCGGACACCGGAGTGTCCGGGGGTGGCGCGGTTGCGGGGTCGAGCGCCTGTGGCACCGCATCGGTCGACGGGCCCTTGAGCAGCTCGCTGCGCTGGAACATCACGGCGGCTCCGACCGCCATCGCGCCCAGGGCGACAGCCCCGGTGGTGAAGCTGAGGACGGCGGCGACTGCCGAGAGGAAGAAGGGTCCCGCCGTCAGGCCCGTGTCGCTGACGAGTCGCCACACCGCGAGGAACTGGGCCCTGCCGCGTTCGGGTGCGAGGTCGGTGCCCAGCGTCATCACGATGCCGCTGCCGAACCCGTTGCCGATGCCCATGACCAGGGAGGCAATGGTCACGCCGATCAGGGTGGACGTCGTCAGAAGGCCGATCTGCCCGAGCCCGAGCAAGGCCAGGCACGGCACGGCTGCTGCCCTGCGGTCCCACCTGTCCGAGAGCACCCCGGCCGGGTACGACACGAGCAGGTCGGCCGCTGCGGAGATACCGAAGATCACGCCGATGGTCGATGGACTGAGACCGACATGCTCTCCCCACAAGGGGATCACGATCTGCCGGCTGCCTCGCATGGCGCTGACCATCAGGGACCCGCTGCCGATGACGGCGAAGGTCTTGGGCGAGGCGGAGACGACCGACTTGATGCTCACCCGCGCGTGCTGGTCACCCCTCCGCAGGTCGTGCTCCGGGCCAAACATGAAACAGGCTCCGCCGAGCACGGTGAGGGCGGCTGCCAGGTAGAAGACATCGCTCAGACCCATGGCGTGTGCGATCAGGGCTCCGGCGAGCGGACCGGCCAGAGCGCCGACCCTCGAGGTCGCTCCGAGCGCGGACAAGGCGCGGCCCCGCATCAGCGGCGCGACGACCGCACTGATGTAGGTCATCCGGCTGAGCATCCAGATCGCCCAGGCGCAGCCGTAGAGCACGGTGAACAGCCCGAAGACGAGTGCGTTCGGGCTCAGCGCGCTGCCGACGAGAGAGATGAACATCGTGACCGTGCCGAGCAGCATCGCCCGGCGGTCGCCGACACGAGCCATCAGCCGTCCGGCAGGGATGTCGAATGCCATCGTGCCGAGCCCACGTGCTGCCGTGATCAGACCTGCGATGGCAACCGTGGCTCCGAGGCTGGTCGCCGTCAGCGGAGTGAAGGGGATGATCGCGCCCTGCGCGGTGCCCAGGAGAATCCCCGGTGCGTACACGGGGATCATCAAGGAGCGGAGCGAGGCCCCCTGGTCGGTACGACTCATGAGCCGCAGCCAGGGCGTACGGACCGCTCGTGGCTGGTTCCCGTGATGGCTGGATGAAGGCGGACCCGGCGTGCCGTCACGGTTGGTGCTTGTCGGGAGGTCGGGGCGGCGGCTGGCCGTTGGTCCTCGCCGTCTTCGGGCGAGGCGCGGCCTTCGCGAGAGCCTTGGTGCCGTCGGAGCGAATGGCCGAGTCGTCGCGGGCGGAATCCTCAGGGTCCTGGACCGGTGCCGGTCGACGACGCAGCGCCTGGACGACACCGGACGGGCTGCCGAGTCCACCGACGATCGCGTCAAGGATGTACGACGTCATGTCGGTGGGCGCGAAGGCCGTCGGCGCCAGCAACCATTGCATGCACACCCCTCGGAGGAGGCCTTCGATGAGAACGGAGGCCTTGACGGGATCGACGTCCGGCCGCAGCGCTCCGTCGACCTGGGCCTCGATCACCCAGCGCCGGATCAGGCGACGGAAGGACTCGTCATGGCGGGCGACCTTGGCCCTGATCTCGGGAGTGACCGTGACGGACTCGCCCGCGAGAATGTAGAGGACCTGGTTGTAGCGCGGGTCCTCGCTCAGCCGTTCGAGGTAGGTGTCGACCAAAGCTGCCAGGGCCTCAATGCCGCGCATCGCCGGCAACCCTCGCTCGACCAGGGACCCGGTCCAGGTCTCCGCGATGACGTGGACGACCTGCTCGACAAGTTCTGACTTCGAACCGAAGTGATAGTCGGCAAGGCCGCGGCTGTAGCCGGCGCGCTCGCCGACGCGGGCCAGCGTCGCCAGGGCAAGGCCGCCCTCGGAGATCAAGTCCATGGCAGCGTCAACCATCTTCATCTGCGCGACGGTGGCTCGGCGGGTGGCCTTGTCTGGTTTGGTCATGGCCTCATCCTTGCCCACCTTCACGAGGTGGACAGGGTGAAGCGTGCCGACAGGTTCCCTGGTCGTCATGGGGTCATCGCCGCTGATCCGGCCGTGATCGTCGGGTAGAGCGCATCCGGACCTGCACTGGCGACGCCGCTCCCGAGCCGGCTCGACCAGTAGCGGTCGTTGCCGTACTCCGCGCGCCACGACCAGAGCCGACGGCTGAACTGATGGAGCTGGTACTCCTGCGTCATCCCGATCGCGCCATGTGCCTGATGAGCTGCCCTGGTGGCGGCGACCGCCGCCTGGTTCGCGAGCAGTTTCGCCGCGGCGATCTCGAAGGGAGCCGGCCCGTTGGAGATCGCGGTCAGCATTCCGTCGACCGCTGCGGACACGAGCGCCGCCTGCTGGTGCAACGTGACGAGATGCTGTTGCACGGACTGGAACGACGAGACCGGCTTCCCGAACTGCTTCCGCTGGCGGGTGTAGCGCAGCGTGAGATCGGCCATCGAGCTGAGCGCCCCGGCCATCATCGCGGCGCGTCCGGCGGCGCCGAGGAGCTGCAGGGCGCCGGGGTCCGTTCCGACAGGCGCGAGGGACTTCCGGGCGACCGGGACGTGGTCGAAGGTCAGGTCGTCGCGTGGCTCACCGGCAAGGTTCACGTCAGCCACGACAGAGACGCCAGTGGTCATCTCGAGCGCAGGCCCGGGCAGCACTGCCACCAGGTTCTCGCCGTCTCGAGGGAGAAGCACCACGATCCAGCTCGCGTGCCGGCCCCAGGCGAGCCCTCTTGCCGTTCCGCTCAGCTGGTCGCCTTCGAGCACCAGCTCGTCGGCGCCGGCCGGAGGAACCACGATCCGAACGCCGAGGGGAAGATCCAGACCTGCTGCCGTGAGCAGCTGGCCGGCCATCAGCCCGGTCTCCGCAAGCGGTACGGCGGCCGCCGATCTTCCTGCCGCTCGCAGGATCGCCAGTGCTTCGGCCGGCGTACCACCGGCGCCACCGCGCTCCTCGGGAACCGACACATCGGTGAAGCCGGCCTGGTCGATCGCCGCCCACAGGCGCGGGTGCCAGCCGTCGGTCTCGGCTGCTGCCGCCGACGCCGGAGTGCACAGGTCGACGAAGAGGGTGTTCGCCGTCTGCTCGAGCTCGTTCAGTTCCGCATGGGTCGGCGTCATAGGACCAGACCCTTCATCGCAACGGACCGAAGTATCTCGATGGTGCCACCGCGGATGGTGAAGGACGGGCCGCTCAGGATGGCCCGGCTCAGCAGCCGTTCGAAGACTGACGCCGAGGTGGATCGGGGTTCCACGTCCAGCAGGCACTGGAGCGCGATGATCACGTCCTGCTCGAAGCGGGTCCCCATCTCCTTGACCAGCGCGGACTCGGCAGCCGGGGCCTCCTTCCGGTCGATGCTTCGGGCGACCGAGAGCGAGAGCCGCCGCAGCGCCCAGTACTTCGCCACGATCTCGCCGATGACCTGTGCCGGCTGTTCGGCCTTGGCCTCCTCCGGATATTCGCGGATGAACGCCTCGACCAGGCCGTACGTCGACAACCAGCGGTCGGGACCGCCCCGCTCGTAGGCGAGCTCGTTGGTGTTCTGGACCCAGCCCTGCCCGATGACGCCGAGAACACAGTCGTCGGGCACCAGCACGTTGTCGAGCAGGACCTCGGCGAAATGCGTGCTCGGATCGAGGAACGGGATGGGCGAACGTGTCACGCCCTCAGTGCGCAGGTCGACGAGGAACTGGCTGAGGCCGGCGTGGCGGTCGTCGGGGTCGGTGCCGGTCCGGCAGAGGATCACGAACCAGTCGCTGTCCATCGCGTTGCTGGTCCAGACCTTGGTGCCGTTGAGCAGCCAGCCGCCGTCGGTGCGCGTGGCGCTGGTTCGGACGGCAGTCAGGTCGCTGCCGGCCTCGTGCTCGCTCATGCCGATACAGAAGGAGATCTCGGCGCTGGCGATGGCGGGCAGGAAGCGGCGCTTCTGCTCCTCGGTGCCGAACTTGAGCAACAGCGGCGCGGTCTGACGATCGGCGACCCAGTGGTGGGTGACGGGTGCTCCCGACCGGAGCAGCTCCTCGGTGATCACGAACCGGTCGACGGCGGTGCCGTTGCGCCCGCCGTACTCAGTCGGGATGGCGACGCCGATCCAGCCGTACTTGGCGAGCTGTTGGGAGAACGCGGCGTCCCTGCCCGAGTCCATCCCGAGCCCGGGCTCGTAGCTGCCTTGGGGCAGCGCATCGCGCAGAAATGCCCGCGCCCCACGCTGGAGCTCAAGCTCCTGGGGCGTCAACTCGGTTGGTTCGAATCTCACGGGCAGAGAGTAGCCACAAAACTTGTTGAGTAGCAAGGATGGTTGCCAAGGATTCTTCCGGCGAATCTCGAAAGTGACTCGGCTAACACCGCCCGCATCGCGATATCGCCGTATTTACGCGGGAACCAGACCTTCGAGCGATTTGACGCGGGTCGTGAACATCTACTCAAGAATCATGTGCCTTGTCTCTTGACAAGGATTCGAATGTCGCACAAGGTTGCTCTCATCGAGAGCCGAAGCGCGAATCCGCGAACCTCTCGCCGACATCCGATGAGCCAAGACGTCCAGTCCTGCAAGGGACCACGACGTTCGCGGGACATCGCGGGACATCGCTGGACCTCGCCGGACATCGTCCGGACAACGCAGCCCGAGGGCTGAGCCAAGGAGTTGATCAACACGATGGAGAGCGAAAACCTCTCGTCCCAGCCGGAGAAGCGCGTTGCGCTGGTGACCGGCGCCGGCCGCAACATCGGCCGTGCGATCGCTCTCGACTTTGCTCGCGTCGGACTGGCCGTCGCAGTCAACAGCCGCTCGAACCGGACCGAGGGCGAGGCAGTGGTCCGCGAGATCGAAGCGATGGGTGGCCGGGCCATGTATGTACAGGCCGACGTCGGCGTACCCGAGGAGGCGGTGGACGCCGCACGCCTCGTTGAGAAGGAGCTTGGCCCGGTCGACGTCCTCGTCAACAACGCGGCGGTCCGACCGCACACCCCGTTCCTCGAGACCTCACTGGAGGAATGGAACTGGGTGATCGGCGTCGGACTCACCGGACCCTTCGTGCTGACCCAGGCAGTGGTGCCGGGAATGATCCAGAACGGTGCCGGCCTGGTGATCAACATCGGCGGCCGTGACGGTCACGTCGGGATGGCCAAGCGGATCCACGGTTCCTCGGTGAAGGCCGGCTTGATGGGTCTCACCAAGTCATTGGCCCTCGAGCTCGGACCGGACAACATCCGGGTCAACCTGGTCGTGCCGTCATTCATCGACACGTCGCGACCCAAGGAGTGGTACCCGAACTGGGAGGCCGACTCCCGCCTCGACAAGATCCCGCTCCGCAGGCTCGGCCGCAGTGAGGACATTGCCCGCGCCTGCACCTACCTGCTCGACGCGGAGTACGTCACCGGGCAGACCCTCCATGTGAACGGCGGAATCATCATGCCCTAGGAGCAGGTCGACCCACCGCAGTCCAGTCAGGCGGCACCATCTCGGATTCCTCGACTTCCAACTCTTCTCACTAACTGCTCCTGAAAGGCATGAACATGATCGCTCCCAAGGGGTCTCCGGGCCGCAGATGGCGTCTCAGCCTCAGCTTGGCCGCAGTCGCGCCCGTCGTTCTCGTGGCCGCATGCGGTGGAGGCTCGGGCGGAAGCTCGGGCGGAAGCCTGACCATCAAGTGGGCCGGGACGTTGCCCGAGACCAACGCTTCCTCGATCGCGACGGCGGCTGCGATCAAGCAGATCCAGAGCGGCGGCAAGATCAAGGTCAAGTACTACGGCGCCGGATCGCTGTTCACCGAGGACCAGATGCAGAGCGCGCTCGCCAACGGATCCGTTGACATGGGTACGACCAGCCTGCACCGGTGGAGCTCCGTCGAGCCGTCGCTGAACATCGACGAACTGCCCTACCTGATCGACAACCCGGACCAGGCGTTGAAGGCGGTCGACGGACAGTTCGGCACCGACGTCAACGCGCTCCTGGAGAAGCACGGAGCTCACATCGTGGGCTGGGCTCTCTACGGGTTCGGCGGAGACTTCGCCGACACCAAGCACATGGTCAAGACCCCTGAGGATCTCAAGGGCCTGCGGTTGCGGGCCAACGATGCGATCTCCGGTGACATGTACGACCACTTCGGAGCCCAGGGCATCGAGATGGACTCGGCAGACGTCTACACGGGCCTGCAGCGCGGTCAGATCGACGGCGCCACGTCCGGTATCGACTCGATCGTCTCCCGCAAGTGGGACGAGGTCGCCAAGAACATCACCAGCGTCAGGAACAGCATCGCGATCTACCCGATGATGGCCAACCTGAAGTGGTGGAACGGCCTGACCGACGCGCAGCGGACCACGATCACCGACGCGGTCAAGGCCACCGAGAAGGACGAGTTCGCAGCCATCACGCCGGACTACACGAAGTACGAAGACCAGGCGAAGGCGGATGGGGCAACCGTCTACAACGTCGAGGGCGCCGAGGCCGAGACGTGGAAGACGGACCTCGCGTTCATGACCACCGACTGGCTGAAGACCGCCGGCCCCAACGGCCAGAAGCTGATTGACGACTACAACAACGCAGGCTGACGACAAGGAGGGCGCCGGCGTCGCTCGGGCGCGCCGATGCCTCTCGGCACAACGGTGCACGACCGACCGTCCCCGGAGAGGGACCGGAGAGGGACCGGAGGGGTTTGGGATGACCAGTACAGGAGACGCCGGGAGGCGTAGCAACCTGCAGATCGGGATTCGCGCGTCCGAGGCACTCGGGACGGGAGCTCGCCGCCTCTCGCTCCTCGGCGGTGCGGTCGCCCTGCTGACCGTCGCTGCGGCCAACCTGGTGACGGCCTTCGCACGGGTGGTGAACTACCCGGTCAACTCGGCGTTCGAGCTCGCCGGCTTCGCCGGAGTGTGGCTCGGCGTCATGGCTGCGGCGTACACCGAAGCCCGCAGGGCGCACATCGACGCGGGCATCGCCCTGAACCGGTGGATGCCCTGGAAGTCGGCCCAGGTGATCTTCGGCGTCCTGCGTCTCACGATGGTCTCCGCCTTCCTCATCCTGCTGCTCTGGACCGGATGGCAGCAGGCCCAGGACTCGATCCAGAGTCACGAGCGGACCCTGGACACCCTCAACTGGGCGGTGTGGCCCATGCAGATCGCCGTCCCGCTCGGCGCCCTGCTGTGGCTCGCCGTACTACTCACTTCTCAACCCAAGCCCAAGGTGTATGAAGCATGATCGTCACTCTGATGTTCGTCACGGTCCTGGTTGGACTGCTGATCGGCGCCCCCATTGCCGTCTCGCTGGGATTCGGTGGCGCTGTCGGCATCGTGCTTCAGTACGGCAGCCTGTCGGCCGGCTCCCTGGCCATCTCCAACTCCGTGTCCACGACGTTGTCGAACCCTGTGCTGGCGGCGATCCCGCTCTACATGATGATGGCGCAGGTACTGGTCAAGTGCGGGATCGCCACCGACCTGTTCGACCTGGCGCAGCGCTTGCTGCGCTGGCTGCCAGGTGGACTGACCATCGCCGGGATCGTGACCGCCGCCGGGTTCGCGACCGTGTCGGGATCCAGCTCCGCAACCGTTGCCACCGTCGGTGGCACCGCGTTGCCAGAGATGCTGCGTCGCGGCGTACCCAGGCGTCAGGCGACCGGAGCACTGGTCTGCGCAGGAACCCTTGGAATCCTGATCCCGCCGAGCGGGGTCCTGATCCTCTACGGGTTCGTCACGAACACCTCGGTCGGAAAGCTGTTCACGGCTGGCATCCTGCCGGGCGTCCTGATCGTCGTGCTGATGTGCAGCTACGTGATGTACATCGAGCTGCGCAGCCGGGCGGTCCTGTCGAAGGCGGCACGCGTTGCGACGCAGGCGCCTTCAGACCGACGCTCCGGAAGGCGCAGTGCGAAGCAACCTGCCGTCGCCGCGGCCGTCGGTGCCGGTGCCTCCCACCACTCTTCCGGCGGAAGCAGCGTGCTCACGCTTGCGGCTCCCACCATCGACGGCGCGGCCGGGAGGGACAACCTGGAGCTGCCGACACCGCCCAGCGACTCGACGTACGACCTGCCTTCGGTCCATTGGGGCGTGATCCCGTCGCTGTTCGTCATCCCGCTGGTGCTTGGTGGCATCTACCTGGGCTATCTGACTCCGGTCGAGGCGGCCGCAGTCGGAGTCGTGTACGGCATCGTGATCGGCGTCATCCGGCGCAGACTCGGCTGGAGCGAGATCGGGAACTCGATCAAGGACGCGGTACAGATGGGCGGGATGATCCTCGCGATCATCGCTGGGGCCGGAATCTTCGCAACGGCGGCCTCCCTCGGTCAGGTCCCGCAGTCCTTCGCGGACATGCTCAACGGCTGGGGCTTGAGCAAGGGCATGTTCGTGGCTGTCACGATCGTGCTCCTCCTCCTGCTCGGCTGCTTCCTCGACGCCACCTCGGTGATCCTGACCGTGATGCCGATCCTGCTTCCCCTGATCACGGCGATGAACATCGACCTGATCTGGTTCGGGATCCTGCTCGTGATGAGCATGGAGATCGGAGCGGTGCACCCGCCCGTCGGCATCAACCTCTATGTGATGCGTGGCATCAGACCCGACATCCCGCTCTCGGAGATCCTGCTCGGCGCGCTCCCGTTCGCGCTCACCCTTTTGCTGGCGCTGATCCTCGTCGCCCTGATCCCCGGCATCGCCACCTGGCTACCAGGGTTCATGCACCACTAGCACCACGACAGACCTGAACGACCCGTTCGCACCCCGACCGGTCCTCCGCCACCGCAGAGGAACGGCACCTGATTGGAGCTTGCAGTGGTGGACACACCGACCGACGGCACGACGACGCCGTCCGGTAACACATCCAAGGAACACGCCAGGATCGATGATGCGGTCGCGCGGTGGCAGGGCGAGACCCTCCCGAAGGCGCTGCGGAAGCTCGGCATGAACATCGAGGATGTCGACTCGACGCCGGTGACCCCGAACGCCATCGAGGACCTCGACTATGTGCGCGACATCGGCCTGCCGGGGGAGTACCCCTTCACGTCCTGGCTGTACCCGACCAGGGCGCTGAAGGAGGAGGGCGACACCCGCATCCACCGGGCCGGCCGCTACTCCGGCTTCGGCACGTCGGAGGACTGCCGGGACTACTACATCCGGATGCGCGATGACGGAATGCGCAGCGGTGGCGCGAACATCGCATCCGACCTGCCCAGCCAGCTCGGCTGGGACTCCGACGACCCGAGGTCGCGCGGGGAGGTCGGCCGCGTCGGCGTGGCGATCGACAGCCTCCGGGACTTCGAGATCGTCTACGAGGCGTTCGCCGGCGAGAACGGCATCGACAAGGTCGGCACCAACTGGACCATCAACGCGCCGGCGATCGTGTACGTCGCCTTCTACTGCGCGCTGGCGACCAAGCAGGGAGTGCCGTGGAGCAAGCTGCGCTGCACACCGCAGAACGACATCCTCAAGGAGTACTGCGGTCGTGGGCAGTACATCTTCCCGGCAGCTCCCTCGATGCGACTGGTCCGTGACGTCATTACGTTCATGGACGAGCACATGCCGCTGTCCAACCCGATCAGCATCTGCGCCGAGCACATCCGGTACGCCGGCGCCACGACCCCCGAGGGCTTTGCGTTCTCCTTCGCCAACGCCAAGGCCTATGTCCAGCTGGGCATCGACGCCGGTCTGGACGTCGACCGGTTCGTGAAGCGCTTCACCTTCCGGGGATTCGGCCACACCGGACTGGACTTCATGTACGGTCTGGCGGCACCACGGGCCGCACGGCGGATCTGGGCCCGGATCATGCGCGAGGACTTCGGCGCCAAGGACGACCGGACCTGCATGCTCAGGGGCGGCGAGCACGCATGGGGCAACGCCTACCTCCTGATGTCGGCGCAGCGCCCGGCCAACAACATCGTCCGCGCCAGCATCGAAGCGCTCATTCAGACCTTTGCCAGCGGCGAGATCTCTGGCGGACACCCGTTCGACGAGCCTCTCGGGCTGGGGCACAGCATCGAGGCCCAGCAGATCTCGCGCGACGTCGCCAGGATCATCCAGCACGAGGCCGGGGCCTCCCACTACCTGGACCCGTTCGCGGGCTCCTACGTCCTCGAGTCGCTGACCGACCAGATCGAGGCCGAGACCCTCGAGGAGCTCAAGCGCGTCGAGGACCTGGGTGGTGCAGTCGTCGCCGTTGAGAGTGGCTACTACATGAGCCGGATCGCGCAGTCGGCCTGGCAGTCGCAGGCGCGGATGGAGAGCGGCGAGGACGTCTGGGTCGGTGTCAACGCCTTCAACGGTCCGGGCGAGATCACCGTCGACATCCAGCGCACGTCGGAGTACGACCAGGTCCTCCTGGAGAGCGCCGAGGTGAGGCAGGTTGCCGCTCTCAAGGAGCTTCGCAGGGAGCGCGACGACGAGGCCGTGCAGCGGACGCTGAGCGTGCTCCGGACCACCGCCGAAAACGAGGCAGTGAACCTGATTCCTGCGCTCATGGACTGTGCGCTTGCATACGCCACCATCGGCGAGATCTGCGACACGCTGCGCGATGTGTTCGGTGAAGGGGTGTACACCCAGTGACCGCACCATCGGATGGACCCGTCAACGGCCACGACGGCTCCGAGGAGGAGCTGCTCTGGTCCGTGCAGGACGGTGTCCTGGAATGCGTCCTCAACCGTTCCGGAGCGCTCAACGCGCTGACGCCGAGCCTGTTGAAGACCTTGGCCGAGGTGGTCTCCGATGTCGCCGCCAGGCCTGACGTCCGGCTGGTGGCCGTCCTCGGCGCGGGCGGCCGGTCGTTCTCGTCGGGCTTCGACCTCAAGGTGCTGCGTGCCCTCGGCGCCGACGCCCACAAGGGCGCTCCCCTCGAGACCGCGACCGGCGTACTGCGGGACTGCCCGAAGCCGACCATCGCGGTCGTCGACGGCTACTGCCTGGGCGCCGGCATGGATCTGGCGATGTCCTGCGACTTCCGCTTCGCGACGCCGCAGAGCCGCTTCGGGGTCCCGGCCATCAGGATCGGGACGGTCTACCGGCCGCGGGCCATCGAGCGGTTCGTGGACGTGCTCGGCCCGACCGTCACCAAGCAGCTGTTCGCGCTGGGACGCCAGTTCGAGGCCGACCAGGCCTTGCTGGCGGGAATCGTCCAGCTCGTCGCGGACCGCGACGACCTGATGAGTGCCGTCGCGGACTGGGCCGACTACAAGCCGGAGAGCGCTACCGCTGTGCAAGCCCACAAGCACATCGTGGACGCCTTCAGCAAGACGGCCGATCGCGGCCCGGAGTTCTGGGAGCCGCTCGACGCGCTGCGGCAGCGGTCGGTCAACAGTGATGAGCGCAAGGCAGCCGTGGAGGCATTCTCCACCACAAGAAAGGAGGGTTCCTGACGATGTCGAACACCGCATCGACCGTGAACGAGTCAACGGGCGGCGAGGTTCTGCCGGGTGGCCCGGTCCGGATGATCTTTGCCAAGGGCGGTCTGGACGCACACGAACGGGGCGCTCACGTCGTCGTGCTCGGCCTTCGCGAGGCGGGTTTCGAGGTCGTCTACCTCGGCCTGCGTCGTACGCCGGAACAGATCGTGCAGGCGGCCGTCCAGGAGGACGCGGATGTCATCGGCATCAGCAGCCTCGCCGGCGGACACAAGGGTTTTGTGAACGACGTCCTCGACCGCGTGCGCGAGTCCGGCGCCGACATCCTCGTGATCGTGGGCGGACTGATCCCGCCCGAGGACCAGCAACAGCTGCTCGACGCAGGCGTCTCGCACATCTTCGGACAGGGCTCATCAGTCAACGACATCGCCACTCAATTGCTGGCCGCAACCGCCAAGAGGAGAGCTCGTCAGTCATGACGGACAAAGACAACAGCATCTGGTCCAGCCCGGTCGAGGGCCCCTTGAACGGGGTGAAGATCGTGGACATGTCCTGGCACCTTGCCGGACCGTTCTGCACGCTGATCCTGGCCGACCTCGGTGCCAGCGTGATCAAGGTCGAGGCAACCGGCTCCAACGGTGGCTACGACCCGGGCGGCTTCACGCGTCACTACTACAAGGACCAAGACGCGCACTACATGGCACTGAACCGCAACAAGCGGAGCATGACGCTCAACCTCAAGACCGAGCGCGGCAAGGAGCTCTTCAACGAGCTGGTCTCGGGAGCCGACGTGGTCTTCAACAACTTCCGGGCCGGGGTGATGCCCCGGCTCGGCGTCGGGTTCGAAGACCTCCGCAAGGTCAACCCGTCGCTGATCTTCGCGTCGCTGACGTCGTTCGGCCAGACGGGCCCATATTCCAAGCGCCCCGGAGTCGACCTCGTGGTCCAGGCCCTGTCGGGCGGGATGAGCATGACGGGCGAGCCCGGACGGTCGCCGGTCCGGGCGGGCATCCCGCTGGGCGACCTGGCCGGCGGGATGTGGGCGGCAATCTCGATCCTGTCCGCGATCCAGGGCCGCAACGCAGGCACGACCGAGGCCACCGAGATCGACCTGTCCCTGCTCGACGGGCAGATCGCGATGATCCCGTACTTCTCCGCCTACTACTTCCTCGACGGCGCCATCCCCGGCCCGCAGGGATCGGGCGGCCACAGCCCGACGTACGGCGCCTTCAAGTGCTCCGACGACCGCTACGTGATCATCGCAGTGACCGACCAGATCCCGTGGGGCAAGCTGTGCCGCGCGCTGGACCGCACCGATCTCCAGCACCTCCCGAAGTTCGAGGACTCCCGTCAGCGGGCCGGGAACGGTGTCGAGCTGCACCAGATCGTCGAGGACGAGTTCGCCAAGCGGCCCAGTGAGGAGTGGTGCCGGAGGCTGGAGGAGGCCGACCTCGGCTACGCCCGTGTCAACAGTCTCGACGAGGCCCTCGCCGACCCGCAGGTCCTGCACCGCGACATGGTCATCGAGATCGAGCACACGCTCGGCGACAAGCTGAAGTTCGTCGGGAACCCCGTCAAGATGACCGGGTTCAACCAGACCTACTCCTCTCCACCGATCATCGGCGAGCACACCGAGGCCGTCCTCCAGGGCCTCGGACTCGATGCCGACGAGTTCGCGGAGCTCCGAACCTCCGGTGTCGTGTAGTGCCTCGTTGGGACTCCGTGCTCGACGCCGCGCAGTCGGGCTCGGACACGGCGCTCGCGAAGTTCATCTCGGCCGTGGAGAACGACGACTGGGGTGCACTCTCCGAGCTCGGAAGAAGGATCAGCGCCGCTGATCCCGATGTCGTGTCCACCCGGATCGGCATCACAGGAGCAGCGGGCGCAGGGAAGAGCACACTCGTGTCTGCGCTCGCTTCCACGTGGCCGGGGCACACCCGTGTCGGGGCCGTCGCGGTCGACCCGAGCAGCGAGCTCACCGGCGGTGCGCTGCTCGGGGACCGGTTCCGGCTCTACGACCACGACCAGGAGCCCGGTCACTCGGATCGGGCACGTCGGCTCTACCTGCGAAGCGTGGCGGCGCGCGGCTCGCAAGGAGCGATGAGCCGCCATCTGGGCGCGATCGTCTCCGCGTTCGAGAACATCGCCCTGGACCCGGTGATCGTCGAGACGGCGGGAGCAGGCCAGGGCGACATCGGCGTACGCGAGATCGTCGACTGCCTGGTCCTGGTGCTCAACCCGGACAGTGGCGACGTGATCCAGATGCTCAAGGCCGGCCTGATGGAGTGGGCTGACCTGTTCGTCGTCAACAAGTCCGATCGGCCCGGTGCCAAGGAGTTCGCCGCCCAGCTCCGAGGGGTGGTTGCCCGGCAGGGCGCACGCCACGGGATCCCGCCCGGGCGCCGCGTGCACAGCGTGCAGGCCAGAAATCCGGACACCCCCGAGATGCACGGTCTGGTGCAGGCACTTCGTGACTGGCCCGTACAGACCGCGATGACGCGGCAGGAGTCGTGGACTCGCACCGTGGAACGGCTTGTCCTGCAGTCATTGGTCGAGAACGTCGAGAACAGCGCCCGGGCCCAGCACGACTGGATGCCCGCGATCGAGGCCTGCGCGGCCGGAAAGCAGGACCCCGACGACGTCGTCAGGGAAGTCCTGTCCAGGATCACTGAGGGAAGAGGCGTAGAAGCATGACGATCACCACGGAGAAGACGGACAGCGCGTCGGCCGAGGTCCACGACAACCCACTGGAAGCGATGGCCCAGTTCGTCGTCGGGACCGCGAGCCCGGACATCCCGGCCGAGGTCATGGCAGCCGCCGCCCGTGGCGCCCTCGACATGCTCGGGTGCGCCGTACTCGGTGCGCGTGAGCGGGAGATGCAGCCGCTCCTCAAGTACGTCGCCGAGACCTATGCGCCCGGCCGGACCACGGTCATCGGCCTGGAGCAGAAGCTCGCCCCGGAAGCCTCGGCGTACGCCAACAGCGTCGCCGGCCACATCCTCGACTACGACGACTGCCACGATGCCCTGCGCGGACACCCGACGGCCGCGGTGCTCCCGGCGGTGCTCTCCCTCGGCGAGGAGCTCGGCTCCAGCGGCTCCGAGGTGCTCGCGGCCTACGTGATCGGCGTCGAGGTCGCCAGCGTCATCGGCCGCGGCTTGCACCATGTCCACTACGAGCGCGGCTGGCACCCGACCGCGACGCTCGGCATCTTCGGTGCGACCGCGGCAGCGGCGCGGCTGCTCGGTCTCAGTGTCGAGCAGGCGGTCAGCGCCCTCGGAATCGCCTCGTCCTTCTCTTCCGGGATCAAGGGCAACTTCGGCACCTTCATGAAGTCAGGACAGGTCGGCTTCGCCGCCAGCAACGGCGTACAGGCTGCCCGGCTCGCCCAGGGCGGCGTCGTCGCCAACCCGGAGGTCTTCACCGGCGGCCATTCCTACCCGCATGTCTACAACGGCACCAATGACATCGACTGGTCCGCGGTCTCGACCTTGGGCAGTGCCTGGAACATGGTGATGCCCGGCATCGTCTTCAAGCTCTATGCCTGCTGTGGCAGCACGCACGCGGCGATCGACGCAATGCGCGAGATCTCCGCCGAGCACGACCTGAGCTCAGAGGAGATCGCCAAGGTCGAGATCTACAACCACCCGCGCCGGATGCCGCACACCGACCGCGCCTTCCCGGTGACCGACCTGCAGTCGAAGTTCAGCAACCAGTACGCCGTTGCCGTGACAGCGATGAAGCGAGGCGCCCCGACCGTGGCCGACTTCACTGCAGAGGCGGTCACCAACCCGGAGATCCAGCGGTTGCTCGCGGTGACGACGTTCGAGCCGCTCCCGGTCGAGGACCAGGGCAACCTGCCCGGACGGCTGGACTGCTTCGCTGCACGCGTCATCGTCGAGACGAAGGCCGGTGAGCGGCTGGAGAAGTTCCTGCCCACCATGGTCGGAGGCGACCCGATGAAGCCGCTGCCGACCGACCTGCTGGAGAAGAAGTTCCTCGCCAACATCACCGAGGTGAAGGATGCCGCGACCGCGGCGGCACTGCTTGAGACGTTCGGCGCCTGGACGGCGAACACGTTGTCGACCGCCGACTTCATGAACCAGGTCCAGGCAGCCAGCAGCCGATGACGCGTCCGGCCCGCGACCAGTGCCGTATCCGAACCGAGGAGAGGACTCAGCCGTGCGCGATGTAGTGATCTGTGAACCGGTCCGGACCCCGATCGGCCGCTACGGCGGCATGTTCAGGGAGCTGACCGCGGTCGAGCTCGGAGTGAGCGCGCTGGGTGGGTTGCTGGCCAGGACCGGCATCGACCCGGAGCTGATCGAGGATGTCATCCTCGGTCACTGCTACGGCACCAGCGACGCCCCCGCGATCGGCAGGGTCGTGGCGCTCGATTCCGGGCTTGCGGTGACCGCCTGCGGCAGCCACGTCGATCGGCGCTGCGGCTCGGGCCTGCAGTCGGTGATCAACGCGATCATGGCTGTGCAGACCGGCGCGAACGACATCGTCGTTGCCGGAGGCACCGAGAGCATGAGCAATGCTGCGTTCTTCTCAACGGACATGCGGTGGGGCGCCGGCCTCGGCGGCGTACGCATGCATGACGGGCTCGTCCGGGGCCGCACCACGGCCGGCGGCAAGAACTTCCCGGTGCCCGGCGGCATGCTCGAGACCGCAGAGAACCTGCGTCGTACCTACGCGATCCCACGTGAGGAGCAGGACGAGCTGTCCGTCGAGTCCCACCGCCGTGCGGTTGCGGCGCAGCAGTCCGGCGTCTTCGCCGAGGAGATCATCCCGACCTCGGTGAAGACACCGAAGGGCGAGTCGGTGCACGACACCGACGAGCACCCGCGCGCCGACTCCACTGTCGAGGCGCTCGCCCGGCTCAAGCCAATGCTGGGGGCCTCCGACCCGGAGGCCACCGTGACCGCAGGCAACGCGAGCGGACAGAACGACGGTGCCGCGATGTGCCTGGTGACCACCGCCGAGATCGCCGAGCAACATGGGCTGCGCCCGCTGGTGCGGCTGGTCTCCTGGAGCGTCGCCGGCGTCGCGCCGAACGTGATGGGGATCGGTCCGGTGCCCGCCACCGAGCATGCTCTCGAGCGTGCCGGGCTGACGCTGGCCGACATGGATCTCATCGAGCTCAACGAAGCGTTTGCCTCGCAGGCGCTCGCGGTGATGCGCGAGTGGAAGTTCACCGACGAGGACCTGCTTCGCACCAACGTCCACGGCTCCGGCATCTCACTCGGCCATCCCGTCGGTGCCACTGGCACCCGGATGCTCGCCACCCTCGCGCGGGAGATGCAGCGCCGCGAGGTGCGCTACGGTCTCGAGACGATGTGTATCGGTGGTGGCCAGGGGCTGGCGGCGATCTGGGAGCGAGTCGCCTAGTGGGTTCGTTCACCTCGTTGGACCGGTAGGGCGAGCCCGTGCCTCGTCCGCTCGTTGCGTACGCCGACGGTTCCGGCACTCCGCTCTACTCACCACCGGTCGCCTTCGAGCGGCTGGGTGTGTCCGACGCCGACCTGCTGCTCGGCTGGGTGCTCCAGGACGTGCCTTGGCTGCACGACCTGGCCGAGCACTCCGCGCGCTGCATCATGGGTGGCTACGCACTCCGGCCGCACATCGAGCGTGGCGCCGTCGGCTACCTCCCGGTGCGGTACGCCTCGCTGCCCAGACTGCTCGGTGCGGCCCTGCGCCCGGACTACCTGGTGGTGCGGGGGCGACCCCGCGGCTCGGGGTTCACCTATGCGGGAAGCATCGGGTGGGCACACGTGGCCGCACGGCTGGCTCGCTGCGGCGTACTCGTGCTGGTCGACCCGGACGCGCCTGACCTCGGCGGCCCGGAGATCGCCGGACAGGTCATCGGGGCCGAGACCGTTGAGTTCGCAGACGGGCCGCCGGCACGAGCTGAGGCCACCCGCGAGGACCGGATCATCGGTGAGCTGGTTGCCGCGCTGATCCCGAGCGGCGCCACGATCCAGTACGGTCCGGGCGCGATCGCGGACGCGATCATCGAGGTGATCCCGCATCCGGTCCGGGTGTGGAGCGGCCTCGCCACCGATGCCCTGATCCGGCTCTCGGACCGGGGGCTGTTGATCGGCGATGCGACGGCCACCTACCTCTGGGGTAGCCCGGAGCTGACCACGATGGCGGCCGAGGGCGATCTCCGAATCCGTCCGATCGAGGAGACGCACGACCTCGGCAGGCTGGTCTCGCTGCCGAGGTTCGTCGCGATCAACACCGCGCTGCAAGTGGACCTCGACGGCTCGGTCAACGTCGAGAGCGTCCGCGGACGGCACGTGGCAGGCATCGGTGGGCACCCCGACTTCTGCGCCGGCGCATCCTGCAACCCCAACGGACTGTCGGTCATCGCGCTGCGCTCGGAGCATGCGGGTCGCTCCAGCATCGTTCGTCGGGTCGACACCGTCTCGACGGGCCGGTCCGATGTGGACCTCGTCGTGACCGAGCACGGGGTTGCGGACCTTCGTGGCTGCGACGCCGCCGAACGTGCGCGCCGGATCGTCGCGATCGCCGCGCCCGCTGCGCGGGACTCTCTCGAGCGAGGAGATCGGGACGTGCCGGGTGGACGGTCGCGCTGACCGTTCACCTGCTGCTCACATGCTGCGTCCGCCCGTCACCTCGATGGCCTGACCGGTCAGGTAGGTGGAGAGATCGGACGCCAGGAACAGTGCGGCGTTGGCGACGTCGAGGGGCTCGCCGACCCGGCCCAGCGGGACTTCCTTGATCTTGCTCGCCATGATCTCCGGCGGCATCAGGGCCGTCATGTCCGTCCGGATGACACCGGGCTGGAGACAGTTCACCCGGACGCCGAACGGCGCGAGCTCCTTCGCCGCAGCCTTGGTCAGGCCGACGATCCCGGCTTTTGCGGCGCTGTAGTTGGTCTGGCCGGGGTTGCCGACCTTTCCCGACGTCGACGACATGTTGATGATCGAGCCACCGCCGTGCTCGCGCATGAAGAGCCCTGCTTCGCGCGTCCCGAGCCAGGTGCCGACCAGGTTGACGTCGATCACGAAGCGGAAGTCCTCGAGCGTCATCTTGCGCATCGTCTTGTCCCGGGTGACGCCGGCGTTGTTGACCATGATGTCCAGGCCGCCGTACGTCGCATCGCAGAGCTGCACCGCGGCGACGACCTCGTCCTGCTTCGTCACGTCGCATCGGGTCGCTGTCGCAGACCCGCCGGCGGCCGAGATCTCGGCTGCGCCCCTGGCAGCCGCGTCGCCGTCCATGTCCGCGAGGACCACCGAGGCGCCCTCACTAGCGAAGAGCCGGGCGATCGCGTGGCCGAGGCCACGACCTGCGCCGGTGACGAGAACCCGGCGGTTGGACAGCAGCATCTGTTGCTCCTTGGCGAAGACGGCGGTCCGGGCAGGGCGTATCGGCTGACCAGACGAGTGACGAAGGACTAGACTATAAAATAAGATATCAGAAATCATAGAAGGGACCACTCGTGCCGGTCGTTGTCGTGGAGCGCTCCGAGGATGTCGCCGTGATCAGGCTGTGTCGCCCAGAGGTACGCAATGCGGCCGGCACCCAGACCTGGCCAGAGCTGCTGGCCGCGGTTGATGCCCTCGAGCAGGAAGGCTGTCGAGCGGCCGTTCTGGTCGGCCAGGGCGGCACCTTCTGTTCCGGCGGAGATCTCAAGGACGACGGCGCCGGTGGGCTGGGGTCGTTCGCGAGCCACCAGCGGGTGGCCTCTGCGCACGTGACCCTCAAGCGAATTCGGACGCTGTCCTTTCCGGTGATCGCCGCTGTCGAGGGTCACGCCGTCGGCATCGGCTGGTCGCTGGCCCTGGCGTGCGACTTCGTGGTGGCGGCGGAGGATGCAGTGTTCGCGGCACCGTTCCTCGGACGAGGCGTTCCGCCGGACGGCGGCGGCTGGTGGCGCCTGCAACGCGCACTGGGCACACAGTTCGTCGCCGAGCTGCTGCTCAGCGGGCGATCTGTCTCCGCACAGGAGCTGCACGGACATGGCCTCGTCGCCCAGGTGACGGGGCCCGGCGCCGCCGAGTCGGTGGCGGTGGGCCTCTCCCGGAGCATCGTCCGGCACCCGGCGGAGACCGTGGCCCTCAGCAAACGGCTGCTCCGGGAAGGTGAGTCGCTCACTTTCGACCAGGCGCTGGACACGGAGTTGATGACCGCCGCGCTGAACGCCCAGAGTGGCTATCCGGAAGAGGGCCGCCGTGCGTTCCTCGAACATCGCGAGCCGGACTTCACTCGTGCAACGACAAAGGCCTGACATGACCCCTGTACGACGTCCTGCTGGACGAGCGAACCTCAACCAGGAGATCGCTGCGCACCTTCGCGAGGAGATCTTTGCGGGCCGGCTGCGGCCAGGGTCCAGGGTCGACCAGGACGCCGTCGCCGAGGCGGCGGGCGTCAGCAAGCTGCCGGTGCGCGAAGCGCTGATCTCGCTCGAGGTCGAGGGACTGCTCGTGTCGGTACCCCGGCGCGGAACCTTCGTTGCCACCCTGACGGAAGCCGACATCGAGGACCACTTCAAGATCTTCGGCGCGGTCTCCGCGATGTCGGCGGAGATCGCCGCTGGCGAGCTCTCCGAGGCCGATGTGGACGAGCTCGCGACGCTGGTGACCCGGATGCGCTCGGTCTCCGACGCTGCCGAGCTCGACCGTCTCAACGACGAGCTGCATCGACGCATCAACAAGAGTGGGTCGAGGCGGCTGCGTTCGGTGATCCGGTTGCTGGCCGGCTCGATGCCGGCGAAGTTCTTCGAGTACGCCGAGGGCTGTGAGGGCACCGCGCATCGTGAGCACCAGGAGATCGTCGATGCCTTGCGGGCCCGTGACGCTTCGGCCGCCGCTGAGGCTGTCCGGCGGCACTTCGAGAGCAGCGGCGCCCTGACCGTCTCCCTTCTGAGGTCACGTGGCTTCTGGGATGAGGAGTCCGACGATTCGACAGGGCGTGGGAAATGACGCACTCGTTCGACGGTGCCGTGGCGATCGTCACCGGTGGCAGCCGAGGGATCGGGCTCGCGATCGCCCAACGACTGGTGGCCGAGGGTGCCCGGGTCTGCGTCACGGCCAGACATGCCGACGTCCTCGAGGACGCCGTACACGCGCTCGGTGGTCCTGAACGTGCCATCGCCGTAGCGGGACGGGCGGACGATCTCGAGCATCAGGCCCGGGCCGTGGCCCGCACGCTGGAGGCGTTCGGCAGCATCGACATGCTGGTGAACAACGCCGGGACGAACCCCGTCTACGGCCCGATCATCGACCTGCCGCTCGACGCTGCCCGCAAGATCTTCGAGGTGAACGCGCTCGCTGCCCTGTCGTGGACCCAGCAGGTCCATCGCGCGTGGATGGCCGAGCACGGCGGCTCGATCGTCAACCTGTCCTCGGTTGCCGCGCTGCGCCCGGCCGTAGGCATCGGCTTCTACGGAGCGAGCAAGGCGATGCTCTCGCACCTGACGCAGGAGCTGGCCGTCGAGCTGGCCCCCAACGTGCGGGTCAACGGCGTCGCGCCGGCCGTGGTGAAGACAAGGTTCGCCTCGGCGTTGTACGAAGGCCGCGAGGCCGAGGTCGCGGCGCAGTATCCGCTCGAACGCCTCGGCACTCCCGAGGACATCGCCGGCGCCGTCAGCTTTCTGCTCTCCCACGATGCCGCCTGGGTGACCGGTCAGGTGCTGGTCCTCGATGGCGGCGTCACGCTCACCGGCGGGGTCTGATGCAGGACACCGAGGGCCTGGTGCCGCTCGAGCTCCTCGGCACGCTCCTCGCCGAACAGACCGGTGACGAGGGCTGGCGTTCCTCTCGGGCAACGCTGATCGCGGGTGGCAAGTCCAACCTCACCTTCGAACTGCACTCGGCGGCCGGGACAGTCATCTATCGCCGGCCGCCTTCGGCCGGGCTGTTGCCCAGCGCGCACGACATGGGTCGCGAAGCCCGGGTGATCCGCCGCCTGGCCGGCACGGCCGTCCCGGTGCCGACCGTGCTGCTGACGGACGACGGCGAGCTGACGGGCGTGCCGGGTTACGTGATGAGCAAGGTCGAGGGTCATGTGATCCGCGACGGCTTGCCGGCGGGCTATGCGGACACCGTCGAGGAGAAGACCGCTATCGCCAACGTCCTGGTCGACACGCTGGTCGATCTCCATGCCGTCGCCCCAGCAGAGGTGGGCCTGGCGGACTTCGGTCGGCCGCAGGGCTTCCTCGCCCGCCAGATCCGGCGGTGGCGGGCGCAGTCCGAGCAGGCGACCGACCAGGTCCTTCCGGAGATGGAGGAGCTCGCTCGACAGCTGGCCGTGAAGGCGCCGGCACACCCGGGGGAGACGATCGTCCATGGCGACTTCCGGCTCGACAACTGCCTGATGGGGATCGACGATCCGGCGCGCGTTGCCGCCGTACTCGACTGGGAGCTCTCCACGCTGGGCGATCCGCTCACCGACCTCGCGATGCTGCTGTTCTACTGGGGCCGCCCCGGTAGCGAAGGCCCGAGGCTGACACCGAGGGTGACCCGGCAGGCGGGCTTTCCGGGCAGCGACTACCTGGCGCGGCGCTACGAGGCACAAACCGGTGCAGGTCTCGACGACCTTGCCTTCTACGAGGCGTTCGCCCACTTCAAGTTCGCGGCGGTCACTCAGGGAATTGCGAGTCGGGTCGCGGCCGGGGCGATGGCCGGACAGGACTTCGGAGATCTCGGGGACGAGGTCCAGAGACTGGCAGAGACAGGCTTGTTGCGGATCGAGAAAGGCTGAACTGATGGACTTTGCACTGTCGCCGAAGGCGGAGGACACCTGCGCGAGGATGTGGGACTTCATGCGAGAGCGCGTCTTTCCTGCCGAGAAGACGTGGTCGGACCACCTCGCCGTACACGGACCGCACGCCACTCCGCCCGTCATCGAGGAGCTGAAGGCCGAGGCCCGCGGCCGAGGCCTGTGGAACCTCTTCCTGCCGTCGCTCTCCGGCCTCGCCAACGTGGAGTACGCAGCCGTCGCCGAGATCACCGGCTGGTCGCCCGTCATCGCGCCCGAGGCGATCAACTGCCAGGCACCCGACACCGGCAACATGGAGACGTTGCATCTTTTCGGCACGGACGAGCAGAAGGCGCGGTGGCTCGACCCGCTGCTCAGTGGCGAGATCCGGTCGGCGTTCGCGATGACGGAGCCGGAGGTTGCCTCCTCCGACGCCACCAACATCGCCACCCAGATCGTCCGTGACGGGACCGACTATGTGATCAACGGGCACAAGTGGTGGATCAGCGGCGTCGCCGACGAGCGCTGCCAGGTCTTCATCGTGATGGGAAAGACCGATCCGTCGCTGCCATCGCATCGGCAACAGTCGATGGTCCTCGTCCCGCGTGCTGCCGAGGGGCTGGAGATCAAGCGGCACCTGCCGATCTTCGGCTACCAGGACCAGCACGGCCACTCCGAGGTCGTGTTCCGCGACGTCCGCGTTCCCGCCTCGAACCTGCTGGCAGGGGAGGGTGACGGGTTCATGATCTCCCAGGCCCGGCTCGGGCCCGGACGGATCCACCACGCGATGAGGGCGATCGGGATGGCCGAGCGTGCCCTCGCGCTGATGGTCGATCGTGCGAAGTCGCGGGTCGCCTTCGGGCAGCCGCTGGTCGAGCAGGGCGTCGTCCGGGACCTGATCGCCCAGTCACGCATCGACATCGACCAGGCCAGGTTGCTGGTCTACAAGACCGCCTGGCTGATCGACACGGTCGGGGCAAAGGGTGCCCGGACCGAGATCGCCGCGATCAAGGTGGCGGCGCCGGCCATGGCGACTGCCGTCATCGACCGCGCGATCGAGATCTTCGGTGCCGCCGGAGTCAGCGACGACACCCCACTGGCGGCCTTCTACGCATGGGCGCGGGTCCTGAGGATCGTCGACGGCCCGGACGCGGTTCATCGTCGTTCTATTGCCCGCGAGGAGCTCGGCCGCGTGCCGCAGTACGTCGGCTGACCCGCAATCGCCTTCCACTGAAAGGGAAACATCATGGCAACCACGCCGCAGACACCCCTCGGCCTGTTCGACACCGACTCCCTGATCGGCGAGGAGGACGGCGCGATCGCGGCGACCGTCCGGAAGTTCGTCGACGACCGGATCCGGCCCTCGATCGCGGACTGGTTCGAGGCCGGCAAGGCGCCGGTGCGCGACCTCGCCCTCGAGCTCGGATCCCTTGGTGTGCTGGGAATGCACCTCACCGGCTACGGCTGCGCCGGCACGAGTACGACGGCCTACGGGCTCGCGTGCCTGGAGCTCGAAGCCGGCGACTCAGGCATCCGGTCGCTGGTGTCCGTACAGGGCAGCCTGGCGATGTACGCGATCTGGAAGCACGGATCGGATGCCCAGAAGGACGAATGGCTGCCGCGGATGGCGACGGGCGAGGCACTCGGCTGCTTCGGGCTCACCGAGTCGGACTTCGGGTCGAACCCCGGTGGCATGCGGACGCGGGCTCGCCGTGACGGAGACGACTGGGTCCTCGACGGCACCAAGATGTGGATCACCAACGGGTCGATCGCCGATGTTGCGGTGGTGTGGGCGCGCACCGAGGAGGGCGTCCGCGGGTTTGTCGTCCCGACGGCGACACCCGGGTTCAGCGCACCCGAGATCAAGAAGAAGATGTCGATGCGGGCGTCCGTCACGAGCGAGCTGGTGCTCGACGGCGTACGGCTGCCGGCCGATGCCCTGCTGCCGGAGGCGGTCGGCCTTGCCGGTCCGCTGTCGTGTCTGACCGAGGCACGGTTCGGGCTGATCTTCGGCTCGATGGGTGCCGCGAGGGACTGCCTCCAGGCCGCTATCGAGTACGCCGGGCAACGCGACATCTTCGACCGTAAGCTCGCCAGCTTCCAGCTGACACAGGCGAAACTCGCCGACATGACACTCGAGCTCGGCAAGGGGATGTTGCTCGCCCTGCACCTCGGCCGACTCAAGGATGAGGGCAGGCTGCGACCCGAGCAAGTCAGCCTCGGCAAGCTCAACAACGTCCGTGAGGCGATCGCGATCGCGCGCGAATGCAGGACGATCCTCGGCGCAGCGGGTATCACGCTCGAACACTCGATCATCCGGCATGCCAACAACCTGGAGTCCGTGCTGACCTACGAGGGCACCACCGAGGTGCACCAGCTGGTCATCGGCCAGGCGCTGACGGGCGAGTCGGCCTTCCGCTGACCCGGGGTCAGAGCCGCCTAGAGTTTCTCGCCGGCCTCGACCCGGGTCGTGATCGTGTTGCCCGCCGGCGCGAGCGGACACCGCCAGCGATAGTCGTAGCGGCACGACGGGTGGTAGGCGAAGTTCAGGTCGAGCACGAGCGAGTACTCGTCACCCCCGAGCCAGGCACTCTTCGCGGTGTCGAGTAGGTAGCGGCCGGCGCCATAGCTCCCGGCTCCCGCCGTACCATCGCGCATCGGGACGAAGATCCCGCCGGCGTACTGGTGCAGCCACCACACGTCGAGGCTGCCGCCCACGGGATCGGGGAGCTCGACCCGGCCGATGCGCTGCATCAGCACGGAGCCGTCGTCGCCGCCGTCGACCTCCCGCTCGTCGGGCTCGGCGTCGAGCACGGGCACGGTGAACCGCAGCGCCGGGTCATAGGGCCAGTACTCGACCCCGGACTCGCGTAGCTCGGGAACGGCGGCGGTCGGGCTCTGTGGGTGCGTGGCGAAGAGCTCGTGCCTGCCCTCGCGCCAGACGCGATGGCCCTCGGCTGGATCGGTCTCGGCGCGGACTGCTGCATAGAGGGTTGCCACCCGGGTGCGCCAGTCGACCAGGGTCAGGGCAGAGGAGATGGTTTTCACACCGACCACGGTGCCACGAGGTGGGCCCGGGATTCCTAGACTGTCCGGGTGAGCCAGCCTGCGGAGCGACGACTGAAGCAGGCGATCAGCATCTGGATCGTCGGGTTGCTGGTCTACCTGCTCGCCGTGTTCCACCGATCCTCGCTCGCCGTCGCCGGGCTGGCGGCAACGGACCGCTTCCACATCAGTGCGGCGCAGCTCTCCACGTTCACGATGCTTCAGCTGCTCGTGTACGCCGGGATGCAGATTCCAGTCGGTCTGCTGGTCGACCGGTTCGGCCCGCGCAACGTGCTGCTGGTCGGCGCCACGATTCTCACGTTCGCCCAAGCGGGCTTCGCGTTCTCCGACACCTACCTGCTTGCCCTCCTTGCCAGGTTCTTCGTCGGGCTGGGCGACGCGATGACGTTCGTATGCGTGCTCCGGCTGGTCAACACCTGGTTCGCGCCTCGCCGCATCCCGGTGATCACCCAGCTGACCGGTGTCATCGGGCAGGCCGGCGCGATCATCGCGGCCGTCCCGATGACGATCGCACTGTCGCACCTCGGCTGGACCAAGGCCTACCTTCTCGCCGCGTCGCTCGGCATCGTGCTGGTGATCGCGCTGCTGCTCGTCGTCCACGACGCGCCCGGCTCGAGATCGTTGCGCGGCCCGACCCTCTCCGTGTCCGACATCCGCACCAGCCTCGCTGCGTCGTGGGAGCACCCCGGCACCCGGCTGGGGTTCTGGATGCACTTCTCGACGCAGTTCAGTGCGACCACTCTCGGCCTGCTCTGGGGCTACCCGTTCTTCGTCCGCGGCGAGGGACAGAGCAAGGACACCGCTGGCCTGTTGTTGACGATCATGGTGGTGGCGGTGATGTGCGCGGGCCCGGCTCTCGGCTGGCGGATCACCGTGCGGCCCTGGCATCGGTCGACGCTGGTGCTGACCATCGTGCTCTCGATCGTGGCGGTGTGGACCGTCGTACTCAGCTGGCGCGGCGACGCGCCGCTGTGGCTGCTCGTCGTGCTCGTCGTCGTCACGGGCGTCGGGGGACCGGCCTCGATGATCGGCTTCGACCTCGGGCGTACGTCGAACCCGGCCCACCGGCTCGCCAGCGCGACCGGAATCATCAACCAGGGCGGGTTCTACGCGAGCCTGGTGCTCGTCGTGGCGATCGGCCTGATCCTGGACTGGAAGACACCCGGCGGTGGCAACGACTACTCGCCGAGCGCCTTCCGCTGGGCGATGAGCTTCCAGTACCTGCTCTGGTCGATCGGGCTCGTGCAGATCTGGCGTTACCGACGCAGGGCCCGGGCCAGGCTCAAGGCCGATGACCCGGACCTCTGGGCAGAGCAGTCCCGCGCGCCGAGCAGGTGAGGCCGAGGTCACAGGCCGACCGGACGCGAAACGGTCAGGCAAGTGGGAGCAATGCACTAGAGTTGAGGCATCAGGGGCGTTCAGTCTTACCTCGGTCCTGACGGTGTGTCGCAGCAATGCAGCTCCACACCTGCCCTCTTCTTTCGCTCGGGACTCTCGAGCGTCATGGCTGTGGTGAGACAAACCCACAGATAGTGAATTCCTTTGTCCAGCAATGCTTTTGATGTCCTTGGCGTGCCCGCAAACCTGACCGGCGTCATCGCCGATCTCGGCATCGTGGTCCCGACCCCGATCCAGGCCGCCACTCTCCCCGATTCCCTTGCCGGTCGCGACGTCCTCGGACGCGGTCGCACCGGCTCCGGCAAGACCTACGCCTTCCTGCTGCCCGTCGTCGCCCGGCTCGCAGCTTCCAACCGTCGTCCCGCCCCCAAGGCGCCTCGTGCGCTGATCCTGGCACCGACCCGTGAGCTCGTCGGTCAGATCGAGGCGGCCCTCAAGCCCCTCGCTGACGCCGCCGGCATGACCACGCGCACCGTCTTCGGTGGTGTCGGTCAGCAGCCGCAGGTCAACGCGCTCCGCAGGGGCGTCGACATCCTGATCGCCTGCCCCGGCCGGCTCGAGGACCTGATCAACCAGGGTGCCTGTGACCTCGGCAATGTCGAGGTCACCGTGCTCGACGAGGCTGACCACATGGCCGACCTCGGCTTCCTTCCGTCGGTACGCCGGTTGCTCGAGCAGACGCCGCGCAACGGCCAGCGACTGCTGTTCTCAGCGACGCTGGATGCCGGCGTCAACGTGATCGTGAAGAAGTTCCTCGTCAACCCGGTCACCCACGAGGCCGACTCGGCCCAGTCGCCGATCTCGACGATGAGCCACCACGTCTTCCACCTGCACCGCGACCAGCGCGTCGCCGTGCTCGCCGACCTTGCGAGCGCTCCCGGTCGCACGGTTGTCTTCACCCGCACCAAGCACGGCGCCAAGGCCCTTGCTCGCCAGCTCAACTCACGTGGCGTTCCCACGGTCGAGCTGCACGGCAACCTCGGCCAGAACGCCCGCACGCGCAACATGGAGATGTTCCACTCCGGCAAGGCGACCACGCTCGTCGCGACCGACATCGCGGCGCGGGGCATCCACGTCGATGACGTCGCGCTCGTCGTACACGCTGACCCGCCGACCGAGCACAAGGCATACCTGCACCGCTCCGGTCGTACGGCGCGAGCGGGTGCCGAGGGCACCGTGATCACGCTGATGACCGATGACCAGGTCAAGGACGTTCGCGCCCTGACCCGTGCAGCCGGCATCAACCCGACGACTACCCGGATCACCGGCGCGAGCCACCCGATGCTCCAGGAGCTTGCTCCGGGCGAGCGGATCCTCGTCGCGGGCGGCATCCCCAGCAATGAGCCGAACCCGCAGGGATCCGGCAACCGCAACGGCGGCGGCAACGGCGGCGGTAATGGTGGTGGCAACGGTCGTGGCCGCGGTCGTGGCCGTTCCCAGGGCGCGCCGCAGGGCCAGGGTCAGGGCCGTGGACGTGGCCAGGGCCAGCCCAAGGCATCCGGTCAGGGCACCAGTACCGGCACCGGCGGCGGTCAGGGTCAGCGCAGCCGTCCGGCTCGCTCCGCCTCCACCGCGGCGTCGTCCTCCTCGCGGCCGCACAGCGCCGCATCGTTCAGCGGGAGCCGTCGCAGCCGCTGACCGCTTTCCCAGGGTATGAACCCAAACCTCCTCTTCGCACACGTCGTTTCACGTGCGAAGAGGAGGTTTCCCTTCATACCCTGAGAAAACTCTGGCCCCGTGGCAGGCTGGTCGGGTGACCGAGATCCTGCTTCCCCGAGAGGTCCCACTGGGTGGCCAGCGCGCGATGACCGTACGCCGGACCCTGCCGCAACGTGGCCGCACGTTCGTCGGCGCCTGGTGCTTCGTCGACCACTACGGTCCCAACGACGTGACCACCCAGGACGGGATGAGCGTCGCGGCGCACCCTCATACCGGTCTGCAGACGGTGAGCTGGCTCTTCGAGGGCGAGATCGAGCACCGTGACAGCGCCGGGAACCACGCGATGGTGCTGCCGGGGGAGATGAACCTGATGACTGCCGGTCGCGGGATCAGCCACTCGGAGTACTCCACACCCGACACGAGGATGCTGCACGGCGCTCAGCTGTGGCTCGCCCTCCCGGACGGCGCTCGCCAGGTGGCGCCGGCCTTCGAGCACTACGCACCCGAAGCGGCGCAGGAGCAGGGCTGGTCGCTGCGGGTCTTCCTCGGCGAGATGCTCGGCCAGAGCTCGCCGGTGACCACCCACAGCGCGCTCTTCGGAGCCGAGCTCCGGCTCGACCTTCCGACCACGGTCGTGCTCCCGACGGATGAGTCCTACGAATACGGTGTGCTGGTCGACGCCGGCGACGTCACGGTCAACGACGTCCCGGCGGCCCGGAACTCCCTGGCGTACGTCGCGCCCGGCGAACACCGGCTCAAG
Organism: Marmoricola sp.; assembly: GCA_025965195.1. Taxonomy (GTDB): domain Bacteria; phylum Actinomycetota; class Actinomycetes; order Propionibacteriales; family Nocardioidaceae; genus Marmoricola. The sequence continues at coordinate 31,669 of JAOPXK010000029.1, read as the reverse complement.
ATCACCTCGCGTGGCGCGGCCCGACTGCTCGTCCTCGGCGGCGAGCCGTTCGGTGAGGAGATCGTGATGTGGTGGAACTTCATCGGCCGCAGTCACGAGGAGATCATCGAGTTTCGCCAACAGTGGCAGGTACTTCTCGAGAAGGGCACGTCCGAAAGGTTTGCTCTGCCGGACGCTGATCCACGCGCACCGATCCCTGCTCCGATGCTGCCGAACGCCCGCTTGAAGTCGCGCGCGTGACTGGCCCGGTCGCCGGCGAGGACGGAGTCGCGCGCTGTCCGTGGGGCAGCACGGCCGGAGTGATGCGTGACTACCACGACACCGAGTGGGGCGTCCCGGTCGTCGGTGAGAACGCGCTCTTCGAACGGCTCTGCCTCGAGGGCTTCCAGGCCGGCTTGTCCTGGCTGACGATCCTGAACAAGCGCGAGAACTTCCGTGCGGCCTTCCACGGCTTCGACGTGGACCGGATCGCATTGATGACGGACGCTGACGCCGACCGGCTGATGGAGGACAAGGGGATCGTCCGCAACCGCGCCAAGATCGAGGCGACCCGCAAGAATGCGCACGCCACGATCGCGTTGCGGGAGGACGGCGGCCTCGAGACCCTGGTCGAAGGATTCCGGCCCGCCGCGACTCCGGCGCCCGAGGTCAGCGGAGAGGTGCCGACCATCTCGGCCGAGTCCGCCGCGCTCTCAAAGGCCTTGCGCAAAAGGGGATTCGGCTTCGTCGGTCCAACGACGGTGCACGCGTTGATGGAGGCGACCGGCCTGGTCGACACCCATCTCGTCGGGTGCTTCCGCCGCGGAGTCTCGGGTCACTGGGACGGTTAGCGGCCCTAGAGCCCGACGTCCACCGGGGGAGGCTCGACGCCCTGCGCCTGCGCCCGTGCAGCAGCGCTCGCCGAGGTCGCCCTGAGCTCGACCTTCGGCATCAGCAGGAGCACGGCGACCGCGAGCACCGAGATGCACCCGGCAATCAGGAACACCGAGTCCATCGACTGGGCGAAGCCGACCTTGAACGGATGCGCGAAGACGTCAGCCATCTTGTTGATCACCGACGAGTTGTTCTGCACCGAGTCGAAGATCCCGCCAGTGGACGACGGATGCTTCAGCCCTTGCGCCACCTGGGCATTCGTCGGGTTGGACAGCAGGGTCGGGTCGTGCAGGGCCTGGTTGAAGGCCGGCGTCCTGGAGGCTGAGCTGAACGCTGTCTTGATGTTGTCACCGACCGTGCTGAACAGGATCGACAGGAAGGCCGCGACCCCGAGCGTGCCGCCGAGCTGGCGGAAGAACGTGGCCGAGCTGGTCGCAACGCCGATCTCGCTGGGGGGTACGGCGTTCTGCACGATGATCGTGAGCGGCTGCATGCACTGCCCGAGCCCGAGACCGAACATGAACATGGCCGCCATCACCAGCACCAGGTGGGTGTCCGCGCCGATCTGCGAGAGCAGCAGCAGTGCCACGGTGGCGAAGGCCGAACCGATGATCGGGAAGATCCGGATCTTGCCGGTGCGCGACGTGACCTGGCCGGCGAAGATCGACGCCGACATCATCCCGACCACCATCGGGAGCATCATCAGGCCGGCCTTCATCGGGGTCGCGCCGTGCACGATCTGCATGTAGAGCGGCAGCACTGTGATGCCACCGAACATCGCCATGCCGACGATCACGCTGGCCACGATCGTGACTGCGGCCGCGCGGATCCTGAAGATCCGCAAGGGAATCAGGGCGTTGTCGCCCATCCGCCACTCCGCGAGGACGAAGCCGACCACGCCCGCGACGCCGATCACGAAACAGGCGAGCGAGCGTCCCGATGCCCAGCCCCAGTCGCGGCCCTGCTCGGCGACGGTGAGCAACGGGATCAGCGCGACGACGAGGGCTGCCGCACCCCACCAGTCGATCCTGGCGGCGCGGCGGGTGGAGTGGAGGTGCAGGGTGCGGCTGACCACGAAGAGGCCGGCGATGCCGATGGGCACGTTGACCAGGAAGACCCAGCGCCAGCCGGCGATCCCGAGGATGGAGGTGCTGTTCGCGAAGAACCCGCCGATGACCGGGCCGGCGACGCTCGAAGTGCCGAAGACAGCCATGAAGTAGCCGGTGTAACGGGCCCGCTCGCGCGGCGACACGATGTCGCCGACGATCGCCAGCGCCAGCGTGAAGAGGCCGCCGGCACCGAGGCCCTGGAAGGCACGGAAGGCAGCAAGCATGTACATCGAGGTGGCGAACGAGCAGGCCGCTGAACCGATGATGAACACGGTGATCGCGAACAGGAACAGGTTCTTGCGGCCGTAGAGGTCGCCGAGCTTTCCATAGATCGGCGTCGCGATCGTCGAGGTGATCAGGTACGCCGTCGTGACCCAGGCCTGGATCGACAGTCCGTCCAGGTCGTCGGCGATCGTGCGGATCGACGTACTCACGATGGTCTGGTCGAGCGCGCCGAGGAACATCCCGATCATCAGGCCCGACAGGATCGTCAGAATCTGCTTGTGGGAGTACTCGCCGTGTTCGGCCGGGCTGGTGGGGGTGCTCATGCAGCCTGCTTGAACTCGGGCGGCGGGGGCCGCTGGGATGGTTGCCAACTGCACAAGGTTAGTCGGCAGCTGCCACGAACCGGCAGGATGGTCCCGTGCTGAACGGGGTGATCGTGCTGCTGGCGTGCCAGCTCGCAGGGGAGCTGGGCGTCCGGCTGACGGGTCTCGAGGTGCCCGGTCCGGTCGTGGGGATGCTGGTCTTCCTGCTCGTGCTGCGCCTGCGCCGGCCGTCGGAGACCGATGCGCTGGTGCGCGCGCCCGAGCTGTTGCTCAGGCATCTGCAGCTGTTGTTCGTCCCGGCCGGCGTGGGCGTGATCGTCTACCTCCACCAGCTGCGGGTGAACGCTGTCCCGCTCGCGGCGGGCCTCTGGCTCTCGTGGTTGTTCGGCCTGGCCGTCACCGGGCTTGCCGTCACGGCACTGTTGCGGGTGCGCCGCCGATGACGCCCATGACACTGCACTCCCATGAGACCTGGGACTGGCTGATCAGCTCTCCGCTGGCCGGGATCACGCTGACCCTGGTTGCCTACAAGCTTGGTCGGCTGGCCCTCGTCCGGACAGGCGGCAACCCGTTCGCCCAACCGGTGCTGATCGCGATCGTGCTGATCAGCGCCGTGCTGCTCACCTTCGACATCTCCTACGACGACTACGTCGGCGGGGCGTCATACATCAGTTTCTGGCTCGGCCCGGCAACGGTTGCGCTGGCGTTGCCGCTGCATCACGAGTGGGAGCGGGTACGCCGATCCGCACTGCCCGTTCTTCTCGGCGTGCTGTCGGGAACGGTCGCGTCGGTCGCGAGCGGCGTACTGGTCACCCGGTTGTTCGGTGGCAGCCACCAGCTCCAGCTGACGATGGCTCCGAAGGCGGCGACCACGCCGGTGTCGATCGCGGTGTCCGGTCAGATCGGCGGAATCCCCAACCTGACAGCGGTTCTGACAATCATCGCCGGCATCACCGGTGCCGTCGCCGGTCCCTGGCTGCTCACCAGGATCGGCGTACGTGACGAGCGCGCACGGGGCCTGGCCCTCGGTGCGGCCTCCCACGGCATCGGCACCTCGCGAGCGCTGCACGAGAGCCGCAGCGAAGGAGCCTTCAGTGGACTCTCGATGGCCTTGACAGCGTTGGCGACCAGCCTCGTCGTACCCGTCCTGCTTCTCATCCTCTGACCTCCGGGCTGCGCGGGGAGCTGGCCCGTTAGTTTGTTCGCCATGGCTGTGCACGAGATCGAGTCAGGCCCCAAGACCCGGGTCCACGCGTTCACCGACGATGCGCTGGGCGACCACGACGCCGTCGGCCTGGTCGCCGAGCTCAGGGCCGGCCGGGTGTCGTCGGCCGAGCTCGTCGAAGCGGCGATCAACCGCACCGAGAAGGTCAACGCGGATCTCAACGGGCTCGCGTGTGCCGATTTCGACCGGGCCCGCCGGAGCGCCCAGACCCCGGGGCGGGAGTTCTTCGGCGGAATGCCGACCTACATCAAGGACAACTGCGACGTCGAGGGCCTGCCGACCCAGCAGGGCACCGACACCTACCGTGCGCGCCCGGCCAAGGCCGACGGCGCACTCGCCAGGAACTACTTCGCCCAGGGCTTCATCAACCTCGGGAAGACCCAGCTCTCGGAGTTCGGCTTCAACCCGAGCGGCGAGCATGCGCGACTTCCACCGGTCCGCAACCCGTGGCACACCGATCACGACTCGGGTGGTTCGAGTGCCGGGTCGTCGGTCTTCGTGGCGGCCGGGGTGGTGCCGCTGGCGCACGCGACCGATGGCGGCGGCTCGATCCGGATCCCGGCGGCCTGCAACGGGCTGGTCGGGATGAAGCCGAGCCGTGGCCGGGTGCCGACCGACAAGCTCATGGACCAGATGCCGGTCCGCATCGTCGCCGATGGCGCCGTCTCCAGGACGGTGCGCGACACCGCTGCCTACCTCCGTGAGGCCGAGAAGGTGTTCCGGAACCCTGCGCTGCCTCCCATCGGAGACGTCACCGGTCCCGGCAGGAAGCGGCTGCGGGTGGCAATGGTGGTCGACTCGATCGTCGGCAGGACCGACGACGAGACCGCTGCGACGGTACGACGTACCGCCGAGCTGCTCGAGTCGCTCGGCCACCAGGTCGAGGAGGTTGCGGCGCCGGTCACCCAGTCGCTGATCGGTGACCTGCTCACCTACTGGGCCTTTCTCGCCGCCGCCCAGCTCGCCTCCGGCAAGGTCACCCTGGCTCCGTCATTCTCGGCGCGCAGGTGCGACAACGTGACGCGCGGTCTGGCCGGCGGCCTGGTCAGGAACCCGGCCCGGCTGCCGCTGGCCATCGTCCGGTTGCGGGCCGCACAACGCACGTCCGCGAACTTCTTCCGGTCCTACGACACCGTGCTGTCGCCGGTGTGCGCCCTGGTCGCTCCCGAGATCGGCTATCTCAACCCCAACCAGCCGAGCAAGCTGATGATCGACAAGCTCGTCGGCTACGACTCCTTCGCTCCGCTCCAGAACGTCACCGGCGAGCCGGCGATCTCACTGCCGATGGGCGCCGCGAAGAACGGTGTCCCGATCGGCATCCAGCTGGCTGCCCCGGTCGGGCGCGAGTCACGGTTGCTCGAGGTCGCCTACGAGCTCGAACGAGCGCAGCCGTTCCGCCGGATCCAGGACGCCTGAGTGATCCTCGGCGCCGTTCTCGTTCCGAGCCCACTCCTCCTGCTTCCCGGGTACGTCGGCGCGAGTGATCCGATCGCGGAGCTTCGTGGCGCCGCGCAGGCCGCCGTCGCCGCGCTCGTCTCGACCGGTCGAGGTGAGGCGGGTGGTCGAGCGCGGTCGGGACCCGACGAGGTGGTCATCGTCGGAGGGACCGACGGCTACGCGTCGTCGCCCGAGATCACCGCTCCCGAGCACTCGCTGAGCATCCGCGTCGGCCAGCTGCTGCTGTCCGAGGTGGGGAACGACCTGCCGGTGACGATCCAGCCCATCGGGTACGACGCACCCGCAGACCAGGCGATCGCGCTCGGCGTCCAGCTGGCTGCCCGGCCCGGGCTGACCGCCCTGCTCGTCGTGGGTGATGGCTCGGCCCGCCATCTGCCGAGCGGCCCGGGCACCCTCGACGAGCGGGCGGCCCCGTTCGAGGAGGTGGTCGTCGACGCCTTGCGCGAGGGTGACGCAGCGACGCTTCGGGGCATCGACACCGAGCTCGCGGACGAGCTGATGGTCGCAGGAAGAGCGGCCTGGCAGGTCCTCGCCGGCGCACTGCCGGATGCCGCCGGTGCCGTGCACTGGACCGGCGCACCCTTCGGTGTGGCCTATCACGTTGCCAGCTGGAGCCCCAGGTAGCGCTCGCGGCCAGCGGCTCCCGGACGCTCGGTCGTCAGGCGGCCAACGACGTGGAGAAGTGTGCTTTCCGGCCCTCGGAGGAGGGGCCGACAGCGGCGTGGAAGGCACCCGTTGAATCCGATTTCATGTATGCCCCGGAGCCTGTGTATTCTTCACGTCGGTCAGAAATGGCTACGCCCCTTTAGCTCAGTCGGTAGAGCGTCTCCATGGTAAGGAGAAGGTCTTCGGTTCGATTCCGTAAAGGGGCTCAGGGCTCGCAGGGCCCGACCGGAATGTCTGGTCGGGTATCTGTGTTCTCTTGGCGGGGTAGCTCAGGTGGTTAGAGCACACGGCTCATAATCGTGGTGTCGCGGGTTCGAGTCCCGCCCCCGCTACTCGCTGATCGACCCAAGATGGACCCAAGACGCACCGTATGGAAGAAGGCACCCAGTGGCCAGCAAGAGTTCAGATGTTCGCCCCAAGATCACTTTGGCGTGCGTCGACTGCAAAGAGCGCAACTACATCACCAAGAAGAACCGGCGCAACGACCCGGATCGCATGGAGCTGAAGAAGTTCTGCCCGCGTTGCCGCGCCCACACCGAGCACCGCGAGACCCGCTGACCCAGTGCGTCTCCAGGCGGCTTCCCCTGCAGGGGGAGCCGCCTTTTCGCATGTCGAGCCACTGCTAGCGTCGGAGGGTGCCCGTGGATGACTCGCTGACCGGTCGGACGTTTCCGCCGACGTCGCCGTACGACGTGACGGCGGAGGGGGTCGCGGCCTTCGCGGCAGCGACCCAGACTCCCTACTCAGCCGGCGATCCGGTGCCGACGACGTTTCCGATCGTGGTCGCGTTCGCGGCGATGCAGGACCTGATGGACGATCCGTCGGTCGGCATCGAGCTGCACAACGTCGTCCACGGTGAGCAGCGCTTCGTCTACCAGCGCCCGGTCCGGGTCGGCGACCGGCTGACTGCGGAGCTGACCGTCGACACCCTGCGCCAGATCGCAGGCACCGACATCATCGGCACCTCGAGTGCGGTCCGCGACGCCGCCGGCGACCTGGTCTGCACGGCGAAGGCCACGCTCGCCCACCGGAGCGGCTCATGAAGATCGACGACGTACTTCCCGAGCAGCGGTTCCGGATCACCCGCTCCGACCTGGTGGCGTACGCCGCCGCGAGTGGTGACCAGAACCCGATCCACCAGTCCGAGGAGGTCGCGCGCAGCGTCGGGCTGCCCGGCGTGATCGCGCACGGGATGTACACCCTTGCCCTCGCAGCCCGGGCTGTCGACGTCTGGGCCGGTGCTCCCGGCAAGGTCGTCGAGTTCGGCGCGAAGTTCACCAAGCCGGTCGTCGTACCCGCTGGCGCCGACGGCGCAGAGCTGGTCGTCAACGGCACCGTGAAGTCCGTCGAGGACGGCCGGGCGACGATCGCGCTCGTGGTCACCTGCGACGGAGTGAAGGTCCTCGGCATGCCTCTCGCGGCCATCTCGGTCGGGACCAGGGTTGACTGAGCTTCTCGCCGACCACACGACCCTGCGACTCGGCGGCCCCGCTGCCGAGTTCGTCGTTGCGAGCACCGAGGCCGAGCTCGTCGACGCGGTGCGCAGCGCGGACGAAGCCGGCACCTCGGTGCTCCTGCTGTCGGGTGGTAGCAACCTGGTGGTCGGCGATCAGGGCTTCGGCGGCCGGGTCGTCGCGGTTCGCACGACGGGCGTCAGGACCGGCGGCGAGGTCTGCGGCGGTGTGGAGGTCGTGGTCGCTGCAGGTGAACCCTGGGACGACTTCGTCGGCTACGCCGTCGAGCACGAGCTGATCGGCGTGGAGGCGTTGGCGGGCATCCCCGGCTCGGTCGGCTCGACGCCGATCCAGAACGTCGGAGCCTACGGCCAGGAGGTCTCCCAGACGATCGCCTCGGTGCGCTGCTGGGACCGCGTCGAGAAGCAGCAGCGCACGTTCGCCGCGGCCGACTGCGGTTTCGGCTACCGCACCAGCAGGTTCAAGGCAGACCCCACCCGGTACGTCGTCCTCGAGGTCGTCTTCCAGTTCAGGCAGGGCGATCTGGGCGCGCCGGTCGAGTACGCCGAGCTGGCTCGCGCCCTGGGTGTCGAGCCGGGCGGCCGGGCGTCGTCGATGGCCGTGCGGGACGCCGTACTCACCCTCCGCGCCAGCAAGGGGATGGTTCTGGACCCCGCCGACCACGACACCTGGAGCGCCGGTTCGTTCTTCACCAACCCGGTGCTCGATGTCACCCAGCTCCCTGAGGGTGCGCCGTCCTGGCCGCAACCCGACGGCCGGGTCAAGACGAGCGCCGCCTGGCTGATCGAGCACGCCGGCTTCGCGAAGGGCTACGGCAACGAGCGGGTGAGTCTCTCCACCAAGCACACCCTGGCGCTGACCAACCGGGGCGGCGCCTCGACCGCCGACCTGCTGCGGCTCGCCTATGAGATCCGCGACGGTGTCCAGCTGGCGTTCGGCATCACCCTGGTCAATGAGCCGACCCTCGTCGGCTGCTCGCTCTGACCTGCTGCCCAGCAGGACCGGTGATCGAGCAGGACTGGTGATCGAGCTTGTCGAGATTCAGACGACAGTGCCGCCGTTGGTGCTCGCCGTCGCGATCAGCACGATCGCGAAGACAATGAGTGCGATCACGGCGAGCGCCAGCAGGACGGATCCGATGATGCCCAGGACCATTCCGGTCATGGCCATGCCCTCGCCTCCGAGCTGGCCGTTGGCGGCGCGGACCTCGCGCAACGAGCGGTGTCCGATCGCCCAGGCGAACGGCGCGGCAAGGACGGGCAGGCAGCAGACCATGCCGCCCGCCACGCTGGCGATGCCCAGGCCGAGCGCGAGGCCCGCCTGGTCGTGGTTCGGCCGTGTCGGGGTGAAGCTGCCATAGGGGTTCGCCGGTGGGACCGGGCTGCCGGGCTGGCCATACGGGGTCTGTCCGGCGTCCTGGCCGTACCCGCTCTGGGGGTTGAACGCCACCGGCGGCTCCGGGGCGGGGCTGGGCGGTGTGAACGGATACGGGTTGGGCGGAGTCGGCGCGGGCGCTGCTGGTGCCGCCGCGGCCTCCTCGGCTGCCTTTTGCTCCCAGTAACCGGCCTCGTCCTCGGGCTTGCCGGGGGTCGGGTCGGTGGGCTTGTCCTCGCCGGGGTAGCTGCTCATGAGGACATTGTGCTCAACCAGGCGTCGATTTGGCCGTTCCACTTGATCTTGTGATCGGCGGGCGCCCGCGAGGCCCGGATCGAGGAGCGCGCCAGCTCCGCCAGCTGTACGTCGGTCAGCTCGTGTGCGGCCCGCATCGTGGCGTACTGCGCGGCCAGCTGCGAACCGAACAGCAACGGGTCATCGGCACCGAGCGCGATCGTCGCTCCGGCCGCCATCAGCTCGGGCAGGGGCACCGAGGTCAAGTCGGAGTAGACGCCGAGAGCGACGTTCGAGACCGGACAGATCTCCAGGGCAATTCCCTGGGAGACAACGCGATCGAGCAGCTTCGGATCTTCGGTGACGCGGACGCCGTGGCCGAGCCGGTCGGCATGCAGCTCGTCGAGGCAGACCCTCACCGACTCCGGTCCGAGGAGCTCGCCGCCGTGCGGTGTCAGCAGCAGGCCGGCCCGCCCGGCGATCTGGAAAGCCGATGCGAAGTCCGACGTCCGACCCCGGCGCTCGTCGTTGGAGAGACCGAAGCCGATGACGCCGCGATCGGCGTACTGCGCCGCCAGCCTGGCCAGCGTGCGCGCGTCGAGCGGATGCCGGGTCCGGTTCGCCGCGATGACGACGGCCATCCCGATGCCGACATCGCGGGAGGCCTCGTTGACGGCGTCGAGGACGAGGTCGGTGAACGCGGTGATCCCGCCGAACCTCGCGGCGTACCCGCTCGGGTCGACCTGGATCTCCAGCCAGCGGCCGCCGTCCCGCTTGTCGTCCTCGGCGGCCTCGTGGACGAGCCGGCGTACGTCGGCCTCGGTGCGCAACACCGACCTGGCCACGTCATAGAGCCGCTGGAACCGGAACCAGCCCTTCTCATCGGCGGCCGAGAGCTGCGGCGGCCAGTCCTCGACGAGGGCGTCCGGCAGCACGATGCCGTCGCGCTTCGCGAGCTCGAGCAGGGTTCCGTGCCTCATGGAGCCGGTGAAGTGCAGATGCAGATGCGCCTTCGGCAGGGTCAGCAGGTCCCGATGCCCCCCGGTGCTCGAACTCGGCCCGGTGGTCGAGCTTGTCGAGACCACTCAGGCGAAGAGCTTCTGGAGGCGGGTGATGCCTTCGACCAGGTCCTCGTCCCCGAGCGCGTAGGAGAGCCGCAGATAGCCGGGCGACCCGAATGCCTCACCCGGCACCACGGCCACCTCGGCCTTGTCCAGAATCATCTCGGCGAGGTCGGCCGAGTTGTCGATGGTGACCCCGGAGGCATTCTGGAAGCCCCTGGCCAGCAGCCCCTTGACCGACGGGTAGGCATAGAACGCGCCCTTCGGCTCCGGGCAGATGACGCCGTCGATCTCGTTGAGCATCGACACGATCGTCTTGCGGCGGCGGTCGAAGGCCACTCGCATCATCGCGACGTCGTCGAGGTCACCGGACACGGCAGCCAGCGCAGCCCGCTGGGAGACGTTGGCGACGTTGGACGTGGCGTGCGACTGCAGGTTGGTTGCTGCCTTGATGACGTCGGCGGGGCCGATCATCCAGCCGACCCGCCAGCCGGTCATCGCGTAGGTCTTCGCGACTCCGTTGACGATGATCGCGTTGTCCGCGAGCTCCGGGACGGCGACCGGCATCGAGACCGCCTCGAGGCCGTCGTACGTCAGGTGCTCGTAGATCTCGTCGCAGACCACCCAGAGGTCGTTGGCCTCGACCCACTTGCCGATCGCGGTGACCTGCTCCCGGGAGTAGACGGCGCCGGTCGGGTTGGAGGGCGAGCAGAACAGCAGCACCTTGGTCTTCTCGGTGCGTGCCGCCTCCAGCTGCTCGACGGTGACCAGGTAGTCCTGGGTCTCGTCGGCCAGCACCTCGACGGGGACACCGCCGGCAAGCCGGATGGCCTCGGGGTAGGTCGTCCAGTACGGCGCGGGCAGGAGCACCTCGTCGCCCGGGTCGAGCAGCGTCGCGAACGCCTCGTAGACGGCCTGCTTGCCGCCGTTGGTGACCAGCACCTGCGAGGCCTGGACGTCGAAGCCACTGTCGCGACGGGTCTTGTCGGCGATGGCCTCCTTGAGCACGGGGAGGCCGCCGGCCGGGGTGTACCGGTGGTTCTGCGGGTCGCTGCACGCCTCGATCGCGGCGTCGACGACCGCTGCCGGACTGGGGAAGTCGGGCTCGCCGGCACCGAAGCCGATCACCGGGCGGCCCTCGGCCTTGAGCGCCTTCGCCTTCGCATCCACCTTGAGCGTCGCCGACTCGGCGATCCCTCGAACTCGGGCGGAGATGCGGGGGCGGGAACTTGAGGCGCTGGTCATGGGTTCATCGTATAAGTGCCTGCGACCAGGTTTTGAACGGCCTGCCATGGGTGGAGGTTCCGCCGGTTCGACTTGACCTTCGGTTCCCCCGTACACTCCCTCCTTGGTGGTTCTCACCATTGATTGCCATGCCCGGACTGTTCTTCCGGCGCGCCCGGCATGAGATGGCGGACGGCCCAAAGGGCACTAGCTCAACTGGCAGAGCATCGGTCTCCAAAACCGAAGGTTGGGGGTTCAAGTCCCTCGTGCCCTGCAAGAAGCACAGGTCAGCAACGAATCAGGAAGCACCAGACCAGCACCGAACCAGCACCGAATCAGCACCGATCAGGAAGTAGGACGTCGTGTCGGACAGCCCCACGGTCAAGCCCAAGTCGGGCTCCGGGCGCAACCGCGAGCGCACCAGTCCGGTCGTGTTCTATCGCCAGGTGGTTGCTGAGCTCCGCAAGGTGGTGTGGCCGACCCAGAAGGAACTGGTCACCTACTTCGGCGTGGTGATGGTCTTCGTGCTCGTGTTCATCGCGTTCGTGTCTGTCTTCGACCTGGCCTTCGGCAAGGCGGTCTTCGCCGTCTTCGGCGGGTCGAAGACCTCGACCTGACGGACCAGTCCCACCCGGCCCGCAACCTGCGGGCCCATGAGCAGCCAATCGATGTAGAGCAAGGTGACGGAGTAACCGTGTCGGAGCAGTACGACGAATCGCCCGAGGCCCACGAGGCCGACGAATCGGTGGTCGAGCTTGACGAGACTGTCGAGCCTTCCGCGGAGGTCGAGCTCGACGAGACCGCCGACGAACCGACCGCTGAGGTCGAGGCCGACGAGTCGGTCGAGGCAGACGCGCCCGAGGTGGACGACGCCCCGGTTGCCGAAGCTGACGGCGACGCTGCCGAGGAGGGCGAGCCGTCCGCGGACGCAGCCGCCGAGGCCGACCCGCTCGAGGAGTTCCGCACCGCCCTGCGCGAGAAGCCGGGCGACTGGTTTGTCGTGCACACCTACTCCGGCATGGAGAACAGGGTGAAGGCCAACCTCGAGAACCGGGTCATCTCGCTCAACATGGAGGACTACATCCACGAGATCGTGGTCCCCACCGAAGAGGTCGCGGAGATCAAGAACGGCCAGCGCAAGCTGGTCCGCCGCACCGTTCTTCCCGGTTACGTTCTGGTCCGGATGGACCTGACCGACGAGTCCTGGTCCGCCGTACGCCATACGCCTTCGGTGACCGGCTTCGTCGGCCACAGCCACCAGCCGGTGCCGCTGAGCCTCGACGAGGTCGAGTCGATGCTGGCTCCCGCCGTCCAGGCCGAGGTGGACGCGCTCGCCGCGGCCGCCGAGACCGCCGACGGTTCTCCGGCCAAGGCCAAGCCGCGCCAGACGTACGCCACTGCGGACTTCGACGTCTCCGACTCCGTCATGGTCGTCGACGGTCCGTTCGCCACACTCCACGCCACGATCACCGAGATCAACGTGGAGTCCCAGAGGGTCAAGGCCCTCGTCGAGATCTTCGGCCGGGAGACCCCGGTCGAGCTGAGCTTCACCCAGATCCAGAAGGTCTGACCGCAAGCTCAAAAAAGTAGATACACAACGGCTACAAGTAAGTAAGGACCCTAGAAAACAATGCCTCCCAAGAAGAAGATTGCGGCGCTCGTCAAGGTGCAGCTGCAGGCCGGGGCGGCAACTCCAGCACCTCCCGTGGGCACCGCCCTCGGTCCCCACGGTGTGAACATCATGGAGTTCTGCAAGGCCTACAACGCTGCCACCGAGGCGATGCGCGGAAACGTCATCCCCGTAGAGATCACCATCTACGAGGACCGCTCGTTCACGTTCATCACCAAGACGCCGCCGGCTGCCGAGATGATCAAGAAGGCTGCCGGTGTCGCCAAGGGCTCGGGCGTCCCGCAGAAGGACAAGGTCGGCAAGCTGACCAAGGACCAGATCCGCGAGATCGCCACGACCAAGATGCCGGACCTGAACGCGAACGACATCGACGCCGCCATGAAGATCATTGAGGGAACTGCCCGCTCGATGGGCATCACCACGAAGTGATCGACCAACGGTGGTTGAGCTAGTCGAAACCACGTTCAGCACCACAAGAGAAGTAGTGGCAGAGCCGCGCTGGCTCGAAAATCGACCACACCTGGACACACAGAGAAGAGACCAGACATGCAGCGCAGCAAGACCTACCGCGCAGCGGCCGAGCAGTTCGACAAGAACGAGCTCTATGCCCCGCTGACCGCGATCAAGATCGCCAAGGGCGGTTCGAAGAAGAAGTTCGACGAGACCGTCGACATCGCCATGAGCCTGGGTGTCGACCCTCGCAAGGCCGACCAGATGGTGCGCGGCACCGTCATCCTTCCGCACGGCACCGGCAAGACCGCCAGGGTCCTGGTCTTCGCAAACGCCGAGAAGGCTGATGCCGCCCGTGAAGCCGGCGCCGACATCGTCGGTGGCGACGAGCTCATCGAGAAGGTCAACGGCGGCTGGACCGACTTCGACGCCGTTGTCGCCACTCCCGACATGATGGGCAAGGTCGGCCGCCTCGGGCGCGTCCTCGGCCCGCGTGGCCTGATGCCGAACCCGAAGACCGGCACGGTCACCGCTGACGTGGCGAAGGCCGTCAACGACATCAAGGGCGGCAAGATCGAGTTCCGCGTGGACCGTCACGCCAACCTGCACTTCATCATCGGCAAGGCGTCCTTCTCCGAGCTCCAGCTCGCCGAGAACTACGCGACTGCCCTCGAAGAGGTGCTCCGTCTCAAGCCCAACAGCTCCAAGGGCCGCTACATCAAGAAGATCACCGTCTCGACGACCATGGGCCCCGGTGTCCCGGTCGACCCGGCCCGCACCAAGAACGTCGCGGCCGAGGACGAGTCCTGATCACAGCCTGACTGCACGTGCTTCGGCCCGGTCCCTCTCCTCGGAGAGTGGCCGGGCCGGTTGCTTTCGCGAGCGCTACAACAAGATGCCGCGGTTGGCCATCTCCACGCTGCGGCTCAGGCCGCTGCGGAACAGTTCGTCGAGCCGGGGATTGTCGCTGAGCCGCCACAGCATCTCGGCGCTTCCCCAAGCGGCGCTTCGGGCGGCGTGGATGCCGAACATCTCGAACGCATCGTCGACCGGGCCGGTGGCCTGGTCGAGCCGCGCCATCACGCCGGTGATGAACCAGCCCTTGATCGTCTCGGACGCCTCGGCGAGCACCCGGTTGGTCTCGGTGTAGTCGACGTGCTCCGGACTGTCTTCTCGCGGGATGACCCCCATCTCCTGGCAGGTGGTGACCACGGCGAACGGCAGGTCGTGGGAGATGTGCGCGTTCATGCCGGCGAAGGCGAACTGGATCGGCACCGTGTGGGGCCGGGCCCGGGCCAAGAAGAGCGGCGCCCAGGCCCGTGGCACCTCGGTCCCCATGAGATCGGCCTGGTGCGCGGCGAAGTAGAGGTTCGCGAAGTTGACGTCGAGTCGCTCCAGGAACTCGCCCGCCTCGAACTGATGTTGCGACACCGCGTCCCGGACGAGCTTGGTCACCTGGTTGTACATCCGGTTGAAGGTCGCGACCCCGTCCGAAGCCGGCAACGACGTCTCGATCGCTTCCATCCGGTCGAGTACGTCGTCGATGGACTGTGCGTTCGTCCATTCGGTCACAGGGATAGTCACGACATCCTCACTCCGCTTGCCCGAGAGGCGCCACCCCGACGCGTTGCCGAATCTAGTCGCGAGAGTCGCCCGCGGAAGCCGGATTGGGACAACTCGACGGCCGGAGCGAGTGGGCCGTCGTCCGGCCGATTTGGCCGGTGCGCCGGTGTGCCCGTATCGTTCATCCCGAAGCCAGAGACCGTCGGTCGTCGTACTCCTCGAGTGTGACTAATCGTTCCGCATCAGCGGGCGACCTGCGCAGGTGACACAGAGTGAGCAAGCGATCGGATCAGATCGCGCCGCGCCCGCCCAGTGCCTCTTGCGCTGGGCGGTTTTTCATTTGGCACGGTTCTTCTGCCGTGGTCTCCGGCCCGGGCGCTCCGCAACCTGCGGAGGGCCCAGCACATTCCAGTGCTGAGCAAAGGGAAGGAGACCCATGGCGCGGCCAGACAAGGCAGCAGCCGTCGCGGAGATCGTCGACGCATTCAACGACTCCGCGGGTGCTGTGCTGACCGAGTACCGCGGTCTCACCGTGAAGCAGCTGCAGGAACTGCGGCGGATTCTCGGCGAGACCACGAACTATGCCGTGGTCAAGAACACGCTCACCAAGATCGCTGCCGGACAGGCGGGCGTCGAAGGCTTCGACGACCTCCTCATCGGCCCGACCGCCATCGCCTTCATCAATGGCGACGTGGTCGAAGCGGCCAAGGGTCTGCGTGACTTCGCCAAGGCAAACCCCGCTCTTGTCATCAAGGGCGGTTTCGTCGACGGAGCCTCGGTGGACGCCAAGGAGATCGCCAAGCTGGCCGATCTCGAGTCCCGCGAGGTCCTGCTGGGCAAGATGGCGGGCGCAATGCTCGCGTCCCTCAGCCAGGCCGTCTACCTGCTCAACGCCCCGCTCGCCCAGGCTGCCCGGCTCGCCGGCGCCCTGCAGGCGAAGGCGGAGCAGGACCCCTCGATCCTCAAGGGTGGTGCCGGCGTGCCGGCTGCTCCGGCCGAGGACATCGCGGAGGTCACCCCAGCGACCACCCCAGAGGAAGTTGCCGAGGAGCCTGCTCCGGAAGCGACCGACGCTGTTGAGGCCCCCGCGGCCGAGGAGACACCCGAGGCCTGAGGCCTCAACCACCCACCGAAACCCCGGTTCCGACGTACGTCGGACCGACCACAGAAGGGAACGCCACCATGGCGAAGCTCAGCACCGACGAGCTGCTCGAGGCCTTCAAGGAGATGACTCTCCTTGAGCTCAGCGAGTTCGTTAAGCAGTTCGAAGAGACCTTCGGCGTCACCGCGGCCGCTCCGGTCGCCGTTGCCGCTGCCCCCGCTGCCGGCGGCGCCGGCGGTGCCGAGGCTGCTGAGGAGCAGGACGAGTTCGACGTCATCCTCGAAGCCGCTGGCGAGAAGAAGATCAACGTGATCAAGGAGGTTCGTGCACTCACGAGCCTCGGTCTCAAGGAAGCCAAGGACCTCGTCGAGGCCGCTCCGAAGGCGATCCTCGAGCACGTCACGAAGGAAGCTGCCGAGAAGGCGAAGGAAGCCCTCGAGGGCGCCGGCGCCACCGTCACGGTCAAGTGACCACCGCGGCTGTCGCCGCTGTCTGACCCCAGAGTCACAGGGTCACCCCAGATTGACCCAGGGTGACCCGGGGTGACCCGGGGTGACTCAGAGCATCACGAACGGCCGATCCGGTTTCCGGGTCGGCCGTTCGTCGTCTCGCGACGGTGCCGCCGGTCGGCGTCCGCACGCACCGGGAGCGCGGCGGCAACGGGATGAAGGTTTTTCTGAGATGCCGTACCCAACTCGTGTACGCGATCGATACTGTCGCGTAACTTAGCCCCCGGCTACCTCGTTGGACCCACGAGGCTGGGGGTGGCCGAGGGATTCCGTGTCCGTCGGCTCGGGATGGACGTCGTCTGACAAGGGAGTCGCCGAAATGGGCGTGGAGATCGAGATCAAGGATCTGACCAAGAGCTTCGGCAAACAGGTCATCTGGCACGACGTGACCCTTACGGTCCCTGCGGGCGAGATCTGCGTAATGCTCGGTCCTTCCGGCACCGGCAAGTCGGTGCTGCTCAAGACGCTCATCGGTCTTCTCAAGCCCGACCACGGCAGCATCATGATCGAGGGCACCGACATCGCGTCCTGCCCCGAGAAGGAGCTCTACGAGATCCGCAAGCTGTTCGGCGTGCTGTTCCAGGACGGTGCGATGTTCGGCTCGATGAACCTCTACGACAACGTCGCCTTCCCGCTCCGCGAGCACACCAAGAAGTCCGAGTCGGAGATCAAGAAGATCGTGATGGAGAAGATGGACCTGGTCGGTCTTCTCGGCACCGAGGACAAGCTACCCGGCGAGATCTCCGGCGGCATGCGCAAGCGTGCCGGCATCGCCCGCGGCCTGGTCCTCGACCCGGAGATCGTGCTCTTCGACGAGCCGGACTCCGGTCTCGACCCCGTGCGTACGTCGTTCCTGAACCAGCTGATCATCGACCTCAACGCGCAGATCAACGCGACCTTCCTGATCGTCACCCACGACGTGAACACCGCCCGCAAGGTGCCCGACAACATCGGCCTGCTCTACCACAAGCACCTGGCGATGTTCGGTCCTCGCGAGATGCTGCTGTCCTCCGAGGAGCCGGTGGTCCGCCAGTTCCTGAACGCCCAGGTCGTCGGCCCGATCGGCATGTCCGAGGAGAAGGACGCCGACGAGCTTGAGGCGGAGAAGGACATGGAGCTGCCTCCGTTGCCCCCGATCCCGTTGCAGCAGGAGCCCTCCAACGGCATCCCGCGCGCCAGCCAGCGTCCTCCGGGCGAATGGTGCAAGCTCAACGGCGTGACCCCTCCTCCTGGCTCCTTCGCCAAGGACATGAACATGACCATCGGAGCCTGAGCCAAGATGTCCAATGCGGTGGCGAGCCGCGTCCTTGCGCCAGTTGGCACAGCTGGCAAGCTCTTTGCCTTCGGGCTAGACGTCGGACGCTCGCTCTTCAAGCGTCCTTTTCAGACGCGCGAGTTCATCCAGCAAGCCTGGTTCATCGCGTCGGTGACGATCGTGCCGACGGCTCTGGTCGCCATCCCGTTCGGTGCCGTCATCGCGCTCCAGGTCGGCGGCCTGATCAAGCAGTTCGGTGCGCAGTCGTTCACCGGTTCGGCATCCGTTCTGGCCGTTGTCCGTGAGGCTGGCCCGATCGCGACGTCGCTGCTGATCGCCGGCGCTGGTGGCTCGGCGATCGCGGCCGACCTCGGCGCACGCAAGATCCGTGAAGAGCTCGACGCGATGATGGTGCTCGGCATCGATCCGATCCAGCGGCTCGTCGTACCCCGTGTGCTCGCCTGCATGCTCGTCGCGGTCTTCCTCAACGGGCTGGTCAGTGTCGTCGGGGTGATGGGTGGCTACTTCTTCAACGTCGTGCTCCAGGACGGCACGCCAGGTGCCTATCTGGCGAGCTTCACCGCGCTCGCCCAGCTACCGGACCTCTGGCAAGGCATGGCCAAGGCTCTGGTGTTCGGTCTGATCGCTGCGATCGTCGCCTGTTACAAGGGCATGAATGCGGGCGGTGGTCCGAAGGGTGTCGGTGACGCAGTCAACGAGTCCGTGGTCATCACCTTCATGTTGCTCTTCGTCGTCAACTTCGTCATGAGCGCGATCTACTTCCAGCTCGTGCCTCCAAAGACAGGTTGACGTCATGGCCGACTTGAGAGCTGTCTACCAACGCCCGCTGAGACTGATCGACAACCTCGGCGAGGAGCTCGCGTTCTACCTGAGCGCGCTGAGGGCCACGCCCCGATCCATCAAGCGCTACCCCAAGGAGATCATGCGTCTCCTTGCCGAGGTCACCCTCGGCAGTGGCGCCCTCGCCGTCATCGGCGGCACGGTCGGGGTGATCACCGCGATGGCGTTCTTCACCGGCACCGAGGTCGGTCTGCAGGGTTATGCCGCCCTGAACCAGATCGGCACCGCGGCATTCTCCGGCTTCGTGTCGGCGTACTTCAACACCCGTGAGATCTCACCGCTGATTGCCGGCATCGCACTCGCCGCGACCGTCGGCTGTGGCTTCACCGCCCAGCTCGGCGCCATGCGGATCTCCGAGGAGGTCGACGCCCTCGAGGTGATGGCCATCCCGTCGATGCCGTTCCTGGTCACCACCCGGGTGGTTGCCGGACTGATCGCGATCACGCCGCTGTACGTCGTCGGCCTGTTGTCGTCGTACTTCGCAACGCGGCTCGTCGTGACCAGTTTCTTCGGGCAGAGCAAGGGCACCTACGACCACTACTTCAACTTGTTCCTGCCACCGGGCGACGTGCTCTGGTCCTTCGGCAAGGTGCTGGTCTTTGCCGTGATGGTGATCATGATCCACTGCTATCACGGCTACACCGCCAGCGGCGGACCTGCCGGTGTGGGTGTCGCCGTCGGCCGGGCAGTGCGAACGTCGATCGTGGCGATCAACGTCGTCGACCTGTTCCTGAGCATGGCCATCTGGGGCTCGACGACCACCGTCAGGCTGGCTGGTTGACGATGGTCCAACGGATTTTCACGCACCGGGTCCTCGGCCTGATCTTCATCGGGCTGCTGGTCTTCGGCGTCTGGCTGGTCAACGCGGTCTTCTCCCAGACGTTCCTGTCCTTCGACAAGGTCGGACTGCACACCGACACGGTCGGCCTGAACCTGCCCGAGCGCGCCGACGTGAAGGTCCGCGGGGTCATCGTCGGCGAGGTCCTCAGCGCGAAGCCCGGCGCCAACGGCGCGGAGCTGACGCTCGGCATCAAGCCGGACAAGATCGGCCAGATTCCGTCCAACGTGACGGCCTCGATCCTGCCGAAGACCCTGTTCGGTGAGAAGTACGTCGAGCTCAACATCCCGGCCGCACCCAACGCGCTGGCATTGCACAGCGGATCGAAGATCGCCCAGACGGCGATGCCCGTCGAGGTCGAGCAGGTCCTCAACGACATCTACCCGCTGCTGCGCACAGTGCAGCCGGCTGAGCTCAACTACACGCTGAACGCGATCGCCACCGCGCTCGAAGGCCGCGGCGCGGAGCTCGGCAACAGCATCGTGACCCTCGACGACTACCTCAAGCGGCTCAACCCCCAGGTCCCGCAGTTCGTCGACGACATCAAGAAGCTCTCCTCCGTCAGCTCGACGTACGCCGACGTGGTGCCCGAGATCGCGGCAACGCTGCGCAACACCGTCAAGACCGGCAACACCCTGGTGAGCCGGCAGGCGAAGCTGCACGACTTCCTCAACAACGTGACCGCGTTCTCGAACACCTCGAAGCAGTTCCTCGACGCCAACGGCGACAACATCATCCAGCTGGGCACGCTCGCGGAGCCGCAGCTCGCCCTGCTGAAGAGGTACTCGCCGACCTTCCCCTGTTTCCTCAAGGGCATCACCAACCAGGCGCCCCTGCTCGCCAGCACCTTCCGGGGCTTCGTCTTCCACATCTCCCTGGAGACCCTGCCGGCGCAGCCGCGCGGCTACACCGCGGCTGACAAGCAGGTCTACGGCGGCGACCCCGGTCCGAACTGCGCCGGCCTGCCCAACCACCCGGTCACGCGGCTCCCGAACCTCAACGACGGGGTCAACAACCTGGGCCGTGGTGACAACCAGCGCACCGCACCCGACATCGACCAGACCCAGACCGGCGCCAACAGCGGTTTCGGTGGCACCCAGGCCGCGAAGGACCTGATCGACTCGCTGACCGCCCCAGTGCTCGGCGTTCCGATCGACCA
The DNA here is from genome assembly GCA_025965195.1 of Marmoricola sp. Classification (GTDB taxonomy): domain Bacteria; phylum Actinomycetota; class Actinomycetes; order Propionibacteriales; family Nocardioidaceae; genus Marmoricola. The sequence continues at coordinate 11,055 of JAOPXK010000029.1, read as the reverse complement.
GGTCGGCGACATCACCACGCTGCTCTTCGGCCCGCTGGCGGCAGGGACCAAGGTGAGTGTCGGATGAAGTTCCTCGACAAGCGCACCTCTGGCGACCTCGTCAAGCTGATGATCTTCATCATCGTGACCACCCTGTCGACCGGCGTACTCGTCGTCCTGATCGGCAACTTCACCTTCCAGGCCAGCCGGACCTATGACGCGGTCTTCACCGACGCCACCGGCGTGGTCAAGGGCGATGACATCCGCGTCGCCGGTGTGAAGGTCGGCAGCGTCAAGAACGTGAAGATCATCGACCGGACGCGTGCCGAGATCGAGTTCTCCGTCGCCAAGTCGACGATCGTGACGCAGTCCTCCAACGTGGCGATCCGCTACCGCAACCTCGTCGGCCAGCGCTACCTCTCGGTGTCCGAGGGTGCCGGCAACACCGCCCCACTGCCGGCGGGCGCGACGATCCCGATGTCGCGCACCCAGCCCGCCCTCGACCTGACCGTCTTGTTCAACGGGTTCAAGCCGCTCTTCGCCGCCCTGAGCCCGACCGACATCAACAAGCTCTCCTACGAGCTGATCCAGGTCTTCCAGGGTGAGGGCGGCAACCTCGAAGGGCTGCTGCAGAGCACGGCATCGATCACCCAGACGCTGGCCGACCGCGACCAGGTGATCGGCTCGCTGATCAACAACCTCAACGTCGTACTCAAGACGTTCACCAGCCGCAATGCACAGTTCTCCGACCTGATCGTCCAGCTCAAGACCTTCCTGCACGGTCTCAACCAGGACAGGAACGTCATCTTCGACTCCCTCGACTCGGTCTCCAACCTGACCCAGCAGACCGCCGATCTCGCCACCGGGATCCGGCCGTCGTTCGTCCAGGACGTCAAGGGCCTGCGTGGTGTCGCGACCAACCTCGACAAGGGCAAGGACGAGATCGACCGGGCACTGCAGATCCTGCCGATCAAGCTCACCAAGATCGGTCGTACGGCGATCTACGGCTCGTTCTTCAACTTCTACCTCTGCCAGTTCCAGGGACGGATCAAGCTGCCCGGCGGAAGTTACCTTCCGATCACCGACGACACCGGGGGAGCGAGGTGCCACCTCACATGAGCAGCTTCCGTGAGAAGAACCCCGTGATCATCGGCGCCGTCAGCCTGGCCACCATCGCGATGCTGATGGTGGTGGCCTTCAAGGCCGGCGACCTGCCCCTGATCGGCGGCGGCGACAAGTACTACGCAGCCTTCTCCGAGGGCAGCGGCCTGAAGGTCGACGACGAGGTCCGCATCGCCGGTGTCCGCGTCGGCAAGGTGACCGGCATCGGCCTCGAGGGTGACCACGTGCGGGTGGAGTTCAAGCTCAAGACCGACTCGAAGTTCGGCACGGACACGATCGCCGAGATCAAGGTCAAGACCCTGCTCGGGGCGATGTTCCTGGCGCTGGTGCCGAAGGGCCCCGGTCAGCTCCCCACGGGCTCGGAGATACCGGTCGCACACACCAGATCGGCGTTCGACGTCGTGGACGCGTTCAGCGGCCTCGCCGAGCGCACGGAGAAGATCAACGTCAGCCAGCTCGCGCAGTCCCTCAACACGGTGGCCGCGGCCACCAAGGGCACCCCGGCCGCCTTCCAGGGCACGCTCAAGGGACTTTCTGCCCTCTCTGCGAACGTTGCCGCGAGAGACGCACAGCTCAACAGCTTGTTGAAGAACCTGCACACCGTGTCGGGCACGCTTGCCAACCGTGACGATGACGTCGTCGCGTTGATGAAGGACGGCGACACCCTGTTGCGCGCGCTCGTCGGCCGTCGCGACGCGGTTCACCGACTGCTGGTCTCGACGAGCAACCTGTCCATCCAGCTGACGGCTCTGGTCAGTGAGTCGCGTGCCGACCTCAAGCCGGCGCTGACGCATCTGCAGTCTGTGGCGAACGTGTTGCTGAAGAACCAGAACAACCTCGACCAGAGCCTGCGGCTGTTGGCTCCGTTCTACCGGGTCTTCACCAACACGCTCGGCAACGGTCCGTGGTTCGACACCTGGATCGCCAACCTGCCACCAGTTCCGGGGTTGGGCGGATGAAGTTCATCAAGGGCCTCGACCCGCTCATCGCCGGACTCATCGCGCTCGCGCTCGTCGTGGGCCTCGCGTGGGTGTTCTGGCCGGGTGGCGGCACCAGGGAGATCACCGCCGAGTTCCCGCGGACCGTCTCGCTCTACAAGGGCTCCGACGTGCGCATCCTCGGGATCCCGGTGGGCAAGGTCGACTCGGTGACTCCCTCCGGCACCAAGGTGCTCGTGAAGATCTCCTACGACGACAAGTACAAGGTCCCCGCCGACGCGAAGGCAGTGGTGATCTCGCCGTCGATCGTCGGCGACCGCTACGTGCAGCTGACGCCGGTCTACAAGAGCGGTCCCACGCTGGCCGACAACGCGCGCCTCGGCCTGGCCCGGACCGCGACCCCACTCGAGCTGGACGAGATCTTCGGCAGCCTGAACGACCTCGACAAGGCGCTCGGTCCCGAGGGTGCCAATGCGCCCGGCACCGATGGTGTCGGCGCGCTGACCAGGTTGCTCGACTCGACCGCGAAGAACTTCGGTGGCCAGGGCGTGCAGTTCAACCAGACGATCAAGAACCTCGGCAAGTTCACCAAGACCCTCGCCGACAACAAGAATGCGCTCTTCGGCTCGGCCACCGAGATCGAGAAGTTCGTCAACAAGCTCTCGACCAACGACACCACGGTCCGCAAGTTCACCGACTCGCTGGCCCAGGGCTCCGTCCTGCTCGCCGACGAGCGGGCGGACCTGGGAGCGGCGCTGCACAACCTCGGCGTCGCCCTGACCTCGGTCAGAGGCTTTGTCAGTGAGAACAAGACCTTGCTGACCAGCAACATCGGCAAGCTCAACACGCTCTCGCAGATCCTGGTCAAGCGCCGTACCGAGCTCAACGAGGTCCTGAAGGACGCGCCCGCCGCGCTCAACAACCTCTCGCTCGCGTACAACCCGACCACGGGCACCCTCGACACCCGTGCAGCACTCGGTGAGGTCGTCAGCGAGCTGACCACCGACCCGGCATCGGTCCTCTGCGGGATCATCGACCAGGCACCGGGCGGCTCGAGCCTGTGCAGCGTGCTCACCGGCGCCCTGAAGGGTCTGGGCCGCACCGGACCTCTCAGCAAGCGGGCAGAGCACGTCAGTGTCGTCGAGCCGATCGACCCCACACTCGCCGGGCTGGTGAAGTGATGCGACGCAGTCGACGGATCACCGCCCTCGTCCTGACCCTGGTCGGCGCGCTCTTCGCGACGACCGGGTGCTCGATCTACGACGTGTCCCTGCCCGGTGGCGCCAACGTCGGAAGCAACCCGATCAAGGTGCACATCATGTTCCGTGACGTGCTCGACCTGGTGCCCCAGTCGACGGTCAAGGTCGACGACGTCACTGTCGGCAAGGTCTCGAACATCAAGCTCAACGGGTACATCGCCGACGTGACGGTCGAGCTGCCGAAGACCACTGACCTACCGGCGAACTCGATCGCCCAGATCAGGCAGACCAGTCTCCTCGGTGAGAAGTTCGTGTCGCTCAGCGGGCCGACGTCGAACCCGAGCAGCACCAAGCTCGGCAACGGCGACGTCATCCCGCTGTCCCGCACCGGCCGCAACCCCGAGGTCGAGGAAGTCCTCAGTGCGCTGGCCCTGCTGCTCAACGGCGGCGGCGTCGGCCAGCTGAAGACGATCGCCAGCGAGCTGAACAACGCGGTCGGTGGTCGCGAGGCCGACGTCCGGTCCGTGATCGACCAGATCCACTCCTTCATGGGCCAGCTCGACCAGAGCAAGGCCTCGGTCGTGCTCGCCCTCGACAACCTGAACCGGCTCGCCGTACAGCTGCGCAAGCAGGACGGGTCGATCCGGTCGGCACTCGACAACCTCCCTCGGGCGATCAAGTCGATCAACGGCCAGCGTGACGACCTGGTCAAGATGCTGCAGTCGCTGAGCAAGCTCAGCTCGGTCGGAGTTCAGGTGATCTCCGCATCGAAGGCGGCGACGATCAACAGCCTTCAGTCGCTCTCGCCCGTGCTCAGCGAGTTCGCCAAGGCCGGTCAGGACCTCCCCGACTCGCTGCAGGTGCTGCTCACCTACCCGTTCATCGACGCAGCCGTCGGCCGCGACCCGCAGGTCGCCCGCAACCTGCACATGGGCGACTTCGTGAACCTCTCCATCCGGCTCGACCTGAACCTGGCGAACGGCATCCCCGGGCTGCCGGGTCTGCCGACACTGCCGGCCATCCCGAGCATCAACGACCTGATCAAGGAGTGCGAGAAGACGCCGCTCGCCGCGATCTGCAAGACGCTCAACGACAACGTGCTCCAGAAGCTGTGTGCGCTGGTTCCGGCCAACCCGCTGTGCCCCGGCAACGGGGACGACAGTGGTCCCAACCTTCCGATCCCGCCGATCTCGCCACCGAACCTCGGCGGCGGACTCGGCGGCCTGCTCGGTGGTCTCGGCCTCGGCGGACTGGGCCTCGGACGCGCGCCGACGGCCTATCAGCTGCCGCCACAACAACAGGATCCGTTCGGGATGGCCCCCTACGGCTATGACCCGGGCGTCGGCACGCTTCTGCTGCAGGGGGTGGCAGCGAACTCATGATCACCTCACGCACCAAGAAGCAGCTCCTGGTCTTCATCTTCATCACGCTCGTCGGGGTGTCGTACGTCGGAGCCAGGTACGCCCGTCTCGACCGGCTCTTCTACAACTCCTCGTACAAGGTCAACGCGGAGTTCTCCCAGTCCGGCGGTATCTTCACCGGCGCCGAGGTGACCTACCGCGGCGTCAGCATCGGGCAGGTCTCCGACATGCAGCTGACCAGGAACGGCGTCGACGTCGTGCTGTCGATCGACAAGTCGCAGAGCAGGATCCCCGCCAACACGATGGCGCTGGTCGGCAACAAGTCAGCCGTCGGTGAGCAGTACGTCGAGCTCGACCCGAAGGTCGACTCCGGTCCCTACCTCAAGGACGGCTCACAGATCGCGACGGCCGACACCCAGACGCCAGTCTCGACCACCGAGCTCCTCACCAACCTCGACAACCTGGTCAACTCCGTCCCGCAGGGCGACCTGCGCACCGTGATCAACGAGTTCGGCGCTGCCTTCAAGGACACCGGCCAGAGCCTCGGCCAGATCATCGACACGTCGAACTCCTTCATCAAGACCGCGAACGACAACTTCGACGTGACCGCGGCGCTGATCAAGGACGCGAACAAGGTCCTCGGCACCCAGAACGACGAGTCTGATGCGATCCGGACCTTCTCCAAGGACCTGGCGCTGTTCAGCGGCACCCTGGCGGCCCACAACAAGGACCTGCAGGTCCTCATCGACAATGGCGCGGCCACGGCCAGCGAGCTCCGCTCGTTCCTCGAGACCAACAAGGTGAACCTCGGGTCGTTGATCAACAACCTGGTCACCACCGAACAGGTGACGGTCAGGTACCTCCCCGGCATCCAGCGGATCCTGGTGCTCTACCCCTACCTGGTGGCCGGCGCGACCACGGTCGTCGACAAGGGCCCCACCGGCTACGACGCCCACTTCGGCCTGATCCTCACCCAGACGCCTGCGGTCTGCCATGGCGGTTACGGCGGCACCGACCGTCGGCCGCCCCAGGACCTCGCCGACCGTCCGATGAAGGTCAACGCTGCGTGCACCGAAGCTGCCACCCAGTCCGACCCTCGTGGGGCGCAGAACGCTCCGCGCACAGGCGCGGACTACCGGGCTCCGGTGGCGACGTACGATCACGGCACGGGCAAGCTGACCTGGAGTGACCAGGACCCCAACGGAAACGTCGCGTACGACGGCGGTGCGAATCAGCTCTTCGGAAAGGACTCGTTCAAGTGGATGATGCTCCAGCCCCTCGGGTCCCAGGAGTAATCCAGTTGGCTGATCCTGCCGATCCTCTCCAGACGGGGATCGAAGGTCCCGGTGAGACCGAGGAGCCTGCCCGCCCGTCAAGGTTCAGTGCTCGCGCCCTGAACATCATCGCCGTCGTCTGCGCGCTGATCCTGGTGGCAGGGACAGTCCTGGCGGTGACGTTCGCGCTGAAGGTGCGCGACAACGACTCCCAGAACCGGGACCGTGCGAGAGCGCAGGCGACCGCCGAGCAGTTCGCGCTCCGGATGGACAACTTCGACGGCGCCAAGCTCGACGCCTACATCAACGGCATCACGGCGCTGCTGACGACCAAGGCCAAGACGGACTTCAGCAGCCAGTTCGACGCCTTCAAGAAGGTCTACAGCCAGGGCCACGCGGTCGGCACCGGCAAGGTGCTGGCCGTCGGGATCGGTGACTCCGACAGTGACTCGGCCACCGTCCTGGTCGTGCATGACGCGACGGTCAAGTCCGACTACGGCAGCCAGCAGCGGCACTTCCGCTGGACGATCTCGATGACCAAGGTCGACGGCAAGTGGCTGGTCGACAACTTCTCCCCGGTGAACTGAAGGACTCGTTCGTGACCCCCACCTGGTACGACATCCTCGGCGTCGAGCCCGGCGCGACCGCCGACCAGATCAAGAAGGCCTGGCGCGCTGCGACCGACAAGTTCGAGCCCGGCTCCGGCAACAACACCCAGTTCCGGATGTTCAACGACGCGGCCGACGTGCTGCTCGATCCGGAGCGGCGCAAGGCCTACGACGCCCAGCTGGCTGACCCCGCGTCGTCGGGCGCCCCCAACGGGTCGCCCGCAGGGACCGCGCGAGCGGCGAAGCCGAAGAAGATCAGCCTGAAGAAGGCAGAGCCGGTTGCTGCCGCCGAGCCGGTGGAGGCCACCGACGACCCGCCGGTCACCGTTCAGCCAGAGGTGAGGACACCTGTCGGCACCCTGCACAAGGTCGTCGCCCTCGGGCTGCTCCCGCTGCTGGCCGTGGCGGCTGTCGTGGTCGCGGCGGTCTTCGGGATCAAGGTCCACCAGAACTCCCAGACCGCCGACGCCAGGTCGGAGGCACCTGCGGCCGCGGATCGGGCGATGACCCAGGTGCTGTCCTACGACTACCAGCACATGGCCGCTGATCGTGCGGCCGCGAGCAAGCTGATGACCACGACGTACCGGAACAAGCAGTACCTCCCGACGTACAAGCTGCTCGAGGTCGGCAAGGACGGCAAGCCCGGTCCGGCGGTGACCACCAAGACCGTTGTCACCGCCAACGTGCTCGGCACCGCCGTGGTCGACGCCGAGCCGGATCGCGTGCGGGTGCTGGTCTATGTCAACCAGGTCAGCAAGAAGGCCGGCAAGGACTCGACGATCTTCCAGAACCGGGTGGTCACGACGATGGTCAAGAGCGGCAACGACTGGCTGATCGAAGACATCAACAGCTACTGAGACCGGTCAGATTGCTGGCGATCCGGTGCCGTCCGGTGCTTGACCAGAGGCGCAGTTGGGCCCATGCTGAACGCATCAACCGCCCCTGGGCATCCAGGCCGCCGAGCGCTGGCCGTCTTGCCGGGAGTTGGCTGTTGTGTTTGCGTGTGCGCGTGGGGTACTCTTCATCTTTGCGTCTGCCCTCAAATGCTTCCTGCCTGCCCGGTGGCTGGATTTGTGGTGGGACTACGACGCAATCACAGTGAGCCTCGGAAGGACCTCCACTCTTGGCCGCCTCGCGCAGCAAGAACAGCACCACCACTTCCAGTCCCCGCCGTATCTCCTTCGCCAAGATCTCCGAACCCCTTGAGGTTCCGCAGCTCCTTGCTCTCCAGACCGACAGCTTCGACTGGCTGATCGGAAACGAGAAGTACGCCGCTCGCGTCGAAGAGTTCGCGTTGGCTGGCGAGACCCTGTCTGAGAAGTCGGGACTTCACGAGATCTTCGAGGAGATCTCGCCGATCGAGGACTTCTCGGAGACCATGTCCCTGTCCTTCGAGAACCCGGTCTTCCTCGACCCGAAGTACACCGAGGAGGAGTGCAAGGACAAGGACTTCACGTACTCCCGCCCGCTGTACGTCTCGGCCGAGTTCACCAACGGTGAGACCGGCGAGATCAAGGGCCAGACGGTCTTCATGGGCGACTTCCCCATGATGACCAAGAAGGGCACCTTCATCATCAACGGCACCGAGCGTGTCGTGGTGTCGCAGCTCGTGCGTTCGCCCGGTGTCTATTTCGAGCGCACGGCCGACAAGCTCTCCGACAAGGACATCTTCACCGCCAAGGTGATCCCGTCCCGCGGTGCCTGGCTCGAGTTCGAGATCGACAAGCGCGACATGGTCGGCGTCCGCCTCGACCGCAAGCGCAAGCAGAACGTCACGGTGCTCCTCAAGGCCCTCGGCTGGACCGAGGAGCAGATCCGTGAGGAGTTCGGCGAGTACGAGTCGATGATGCTGACCCTGGAGAAGGACCACACCACGGGCCAGGACGACGCGCTGCTCGACATCTACCGCAAGCTCCGCCCGGGCGAGCCGCCCACGCGTGAGGCTGCGCAGACGCTGCTGCAGAACTACTACTTCAACCCGAAGCGCTACGACCTCGCGAAGGTCGGTCGCTACAAGATCAACAAGAAGCTCGGCACCCACGAGGCCTTCGACCAGCAGACGCTGACCACCGACGACATCGTGGCCGCCATCCGCTACATCGTTCAGCTGCACGCCGGCAAGACCAACCTGATCGACGCGCAGAACAACGAGATCAAGGACTCGCACAACGAGTCCATCGAGGTCCGTCCCGACGACATCGACCACTTCGGCAACCGCCGGATGCGCACGGTCGGCGAGCTCATCCAGAACCAGCTCCGCACGGGTCTTGCCCGGATGGAGCGGGTTGTCCGTGAGCGGATGACGACCCAGGACGTCGAGGCCATCACGCCGCAGTCCCTGATCAACATCCGTCCGGTCGTGGCGGCGCTGAAGGAGTTCTTCGGCACCTCGCAGCTCTCGCAGTTCATGGACCAGACCAACCCGATCGCCGGTCTGACCCACAAGCGTCGTCTCTCTGCTCTCGGCCCGGGTGGTATCTCCCGCGACCGCGCCCAGATGGACGTCCGTGACGTGCACCCGTCGCACTACGGCCGCATGTGCCCGATCGAGACCCCTGAAGGCCCGAACATCGGCCTGATCGGCTCGCTCGCGTCGTTCGGCCGGATCAACCCGTTCGGTTTCGTCGAGACGCCGTACCGGCTGGTCAAGAACGGTCGCGTCACCGACCAGATCGACTACCTGACCGCTGACGAAGAGGACTCGAAGGTGATCGCACAGGCCAACGCCGTGCTGACCGCCGACAACCACTTCGCCAACGACCTGGTCCTGGTGCGCACCCGTGGCGGCGAGACCGTCGACATCCCGGGCGAAGAAGTCGAGTACATGGACGTCTCGCCCCGCCAGATGGTGTCGGTCGCAACCGCGCTGATCCCGTTCCTCGAGCACGACGACGCCAACCGTGCGCTGATGGGCGCCAACATGCAGCGCCAGGCCGTGCCGCTCATCAAGAGCGACGCGCCGCTGGTCGGCACCGGCATGGAGTACCGCGCCGCGGTCGACGCCGGTGACGTGGTCTGCGCGGAGGCTGCCGGTGTGGTCAAGTCGGTCTCGGCCGACGCTGTCGAAGTGATGAACGACGACGGCACCTACCGGACGATCCGGCTGCAGAAGTTCATGCGCTCCAACCAGGGCACCTGCATCAACCAGCGTCCGCTGGTCAGTGAGGGCGACCGCCTGGAGGTCGGGACTCCGATCGCCGACGGTCCGTGCACCGACGAGGGCGAGATGGCCCTCGGCACGAACCTGCTCGTCGCCTTCATGCCGTGGCAGGGCCTCAACTACGAAGACGCCATCATCTTGAGCCAGCGACTGGTCCAGGAAGACGTCCTCACCTCGATCCACATCGAGGAGCACGAGGTCGACGCCCGCGACACCAAGCTCGGCCCCGAGGAGATCACCCGCGACATCCCGAACGTCGGTGACGACCTGCTCGCCGACCTCGACGACCGCGGCATCATCCGGGTCGGTGCGGAGGTCACCACTGGTGACATCCTCGTCGGCAAGGTGACCCCGAAGGGCGAGACCGAGCTGACCCCCGAGGAGCGCCTGCTGCGGGCGATCTTCGGCGAGAAGGCCCGCGAGGTTCGCGACACGTCCCTCAAGGTCAGCCATGGCGGCGACGGCAAGGTCATCGGCGTCCGGGTGTTCTCCCGCGAGGACGGCGACGAGCTGCCCCCCGGCGTCAACGAGCTGGTCCGGGTCTACATCGCCCAGAAGCGCAAGATCCAGAACGGCGACAAGCTCGCCGGCCGGCACGGCAACAAGGGCGTCATCGCCAAGATCCTCCCGCCGGAGGACATGCCGTTCCTCGAGGACGGCACCCCGGTCGACATCGTGCTCAACCCGCTGGGCGTGCCCAGCCGGATGAACGTCGGCCAGGTCCTGGAGACCCACCTCGGGTGGGTCGCCAAGACCGGCTGGGACATCGAGGGCGAGCCGGAGTGGGCCAAGAACCTCTCCGACGAGGCCCGTTCCTCCACGCCGGGCAACAACGTCGCGACCCCCGTCTTCGACGGAGCGCGGGAGACCGAGATCGCGGGTCTGCTCGACTCCACCCTGAAGACCCGCGATGGCGTTCGCCTGATCGGCGCATCCGGCAAGGCCAACCTGCTCGATGGCCGTTCCGGTGAGCCGTTCCCGAAGCCCGTCAGCGTCGGCTACATCTACATCCTGAAGCTCCTCCACCTGGTCGACGACAAGATCCACGCGCGCTCGACCGGGCCGTACTCGATGATCACGCAGCAGCCCCTGGGCGGTAAGGCCCAGTTCGGCGGCCAGCGGTTCGGCGAGATGGAGTGCTGGGCCATGCAGGCCTACGGCGCCGCGTACGCGCTGCAGGAACTGCTGACCATCAAGTCCGACGACATCCTCGGCCGCGTGAAGGTCTACGAGGCCATCGTCAAGGGCGAGAACATCCCCGAGCCGGGCATCCCGGAGTCGTTCTATGTCCTGCTGAAGGAACTTCAGTCGCTGTGCCTGAACTTCGAGGAGCTGTCCAGCGACGGCTTCGCCGTCGAGATGCGCGACAACGACGACGACGTGTTCCGCGCCTCCGAGGAGCTTGGCATCGACT
>JAOPXK010000133.1 GCA_025965195.1 Marmoricola sp. | reverse complement strand
TTGTGGGCCCGCAGCTTCTTGCCGAAGGTGTCGTGCAGGCCGATGCCGCCTCCGAGGTGGACCTGGAAGCCCTCGACCTGGTTGCCGTCGGCGTCCATGGCGATCATGCCCTTGAGGCCGATGTCCGCGGTCTGGGTCCGGGCGCAGGCATTTGGGCAGCCGTTGACGTTGATCGTGATCGGTGTGTCGAGGTCGGGGAAGCGCTGCTCCAGCTCGCCGATCAGCGCACGGGCCCGCTCCTTGGTGTCGACGATCGCGAGCTTGCAGTACTCGATGCCGGTGCAGGCCATCGTGTTCCGGCGCCAGTTCGACGGATTAGCCTCCAGGCCGAGCTCGGCCAGACCGGCGACGACGGCGTCGACGTCAGCGGGCTTGACGCCGAGGACGACCAGCTTCTGCTGAGCAGTCAGGCGAGCGCCGTCGACACCGAACTTCTCGACGAGGTCTCCGAGACCGGTGAGGGTCTCGCCGTTGATCCGACCGACGACCGGAGCGGCACCGATGTAGAAGTTGCCGTCCTTCTGGGCGTGCACGCCGACGTGGTCACCGCTCTCGGTCGAGACCGGCGGGGAGTCGACGGAGATCAGCTTCTTGCCGAGGTACTCGTTCTCGAGGACCTCGCGGAACTTCTCCACGCCCCAGTCGGCGACCAGGAACTTCAGCCGGGCCCGCGAACGCAGCCGGCGGTAGCCGTAGTCGCGGAAGATCCCCGCCACGCCGGCCCACGCGTCCGGGACCTCGTCCAGCGGAATCCAGACGCCGAGCTTCTGCGCGAACATCGGGTTGGTCGAGAGCCCGCCACCGACCCACAGGTCGAAGCCCGGGCCGTGCTCGGGGTGCACGACACCGACGAACGAGACGTCGTTGACCGCCGGGACGGTGTCCAGGCTGGGGTGCCCGGTCAGCGAGGTCTTGAACTTACGGGGGAAGTTCGAGAATTCCTTGTAGTTCAGGTACCGGCGATTGATCTCCTCGAGCGCCGAGGTGCCGTCGATGATCTCGTCAGCAGCGACGCCGGCGACCGGCGAGCCGAGGACGGGGCGGGGGCTGTCGCCGCACGCTTCCATGCTGCTCATCCCCACCGAGTCGAGGAGCTCCCAGATCGCCGGGACGTCCTCGATCCGGATCCAGTGGTACTGGATGTTCTGCCGGTCGCTGATGTCGGCGGTGTTCTGGGCGTAAGCGGTTCCGATGGTGCCCAGGGCGCGCAGCTGAGGTGCGCCGAGGAGGGCGCCGTCGCTGCGGACCCGCATCATGAAGAAGCGGTCGTCCAGCTCCTCCTCCTCCATCGACCCGGTCCTGCCGCCGTCGATCCCCGGCTTGCGCTGGGTGTAGAGGCCCATCCAGCGGACCCGGCCGCGGAGGTCAGCGGGGTCGATCGAGTCGAACCCCTTCTTGGAGTACGTGTAGAGGATCCGGTCCCGCACGTGCAGCGGGTCGTCGTCCTTCTTGGACTGCTCGTTCTTGTTGAGCGGCTCACGCTGGCCCAGCGCCCACTGCCCCTCGGCCCTTTTCGGGCGGGGGATCTCGGTGAAGCGAGGGGATCGGGAGTCGAAGCGCTGGTCAGGCATGTGTGGGGTGGGGTCCTTCGCTGAAAGGGATGCTCGCGTCTTTGCGAACGAGGGGCAAGAGAGCAGAAGCTCAGCGGGGCCGACACATCATGCTGCCGGTACGACCCAGGTCGACGTGACGACGCGTCACGAGCCAGGTCGAGGTGGCAGCACTGATCATGGGCACTAGTCTCAGGTTTCGGACACCGGTTCTACAAACCCGAATCTCATGTCATGAGACGGCTGTCCATTATCTGGTACACGGCTGGGCCCTCCGTGGCTGGTCGGTCGGCACCTTTAGGCTATGCCCATGAGCGCCGAATCCCTCGCCAAGACGACTTCCGCAGCGTACGACGCCATGCTGGAGGTGATCGCGTCGGTGGAGCCTCGTGTGGCGGAGGCCACACGCAAGGAGCTCGCCGACCAGCGATCCTCGCTCAAGCTGATCGCCTCGGAGAACTACGCCTCGCCGGCGACGCTGATGACGATGGGCACCTGGTTCTCGGACAAGTACGCCGAGGGCACGGTCGGCCACCGCTTCTACGCGGCCTGCCAGAACGTCGACACCGTCGAGGCGCTCGCCGCCGAGCACGCCCGCGAGCTGTTCGGGGCGCCGTACGCCTACGCGCAGCCGCACTCCGGCATCGATGCGAACCTGGTGGCTTTCTGGTCGATCCTGGCGCACCGGGTCGAGACCCCGGCGCTGGCCAAGTACGGCGTGAAGAACGTCAACGAGCTCTCCGAGACCGACTGGGAGCAGCTGCGCCACGAGTTCGGCAACCAGCGCCTTCTCGGGATGGCCCTGGATGCCGGCGGGCACCTGACCCACGGTTTCCGCCCGAACATCAGCGGCAAGATGTTCCACCAGCAGCAGTACGGCACCGACCCCACGACCGGGCTGCTCGACTACGACGTAGTGGCCGCCAAGGCCCGCGAGTTCAAGCCCGCCGTTCTGGTCGCCGGCTACTCGGCGTACCCGCGCCGGGTGAACTTCGCCAAGATGCGCGAGATCGCCGACGAGGTCGGCGC
>JAOPXK010000119.1 GCA_025965195.1 Marmoricola sp. | reverse complement strand
TACGGCGCGGGAGTCCAACCGAGCAGACTGCGGCCGAACCGTTACATTCCCTCTGTCCGGCAGCCGGGCCGGCAGCCGTCCGGCATCCGCGGTCTCGACTCAGCGGGCATCAGGCACAGCGTAGGGTCCGGCTCATGGTGGAGCCCACGGCCAACTGGGTGGCCAGACCTGTCCGTCCCGAGCGCCGGCCCGTGACCGAGGCCGATTCACTGGCCGCCAACCGCGCGGACTGGGACGCCTATGCCGACGAGTACCAGGCGACGCATGGCGAGTTCCTCGGAGACGAGGGCTTCCTCTGGGGTCCCGAAGGGGTCCGCGAGGACGATCTGGGTGCTCTCGGCGACGTCGCCGGCCGGGACGTTCTCGAGATCGGTTGCGGCGCCGGCCAGTGCTCCCGCTGGGTGCTCACCCACGGTGGCCGGCCCATCGGTCTGGATGTCTCCATGCGCCAGCTGCAGCACAGTCGACGGATCGACGAGGAGCACGGCACCCTGGTGCCCACCGTCTGCGCCGGGGCGGCCCAGCTGCCGTTCGCGACCGCAGCCTTCGACATCATCTTCTCCGCATTCGGTGCACTTCAGTTCGTCGCCGACGCAGAGGCCCTGGTTGCCGAGGTGACGCGCGCGCTCAGGCCGGGTGGCCGGTTCGTCTTCTCGGTCACCCATCCGACGCGCTGGATGTTTCCTGACGACCCGGGCGAGGGCGGTCTGACGGCCGCGCAGTCGTACTGGGACCGGACGCCCTATGTCGAGGTCGATGACGCCACCGGGCGCACGGCGTACGTCGAGCATCACCGCACCATCGGCGACTGGGTCCGAGCCCTTGCCGGCAACGGCTACCGGCTCCTCGACATCGTCGAGCCCGAGTGGCCCGAGGACCACAACCGGACCTGGGGTGGCTGGAGCCGCACACGTGGGCTGCTCACGCCAGGCACCGCGATCTATGTGGCCGAGCGTCTAGTCTGAGACGCCGCCGGGAGGGCGACACCAGCGCGAGGGAGCAGCGTGGACGAGGACGAGATCCGCAAGTCGGCCGCGCTCGAGCAACGGCACTGGTGGTACTCCGGACGCCGGGCGCTCGTGCGGCGCCTTCTCAAGGACGTGCCGCCCGGCCGTGCCCTCGATGTCGGTTGCGGCATGGGCGGAAACAGCGCCGTACTCCGCGACCTCGGCTGGGACGTCGTCGCGCTCGACTACTCCCCCGCGTCGATCGAGGCGGCCCGGTCGCGCGGCCTCACCGTGCTGCGCGGCGATGCGCGCCGGCTGCCCTTTGCCGACCAGGAGTTCGACCTGGTGATCTCCACCGATGCGTGGGAACACGTCGTCGAGGATGACCAGGTCGCTGCCGAGACCTTCCGGGTGCTTCGTCCGGGTGGGCAGGCGCTGGTCGCCGTACCTGCCGGGATGGACCTGTGGAGCGGCCACGACGTCGCGCTCGGTCATCACCGTCGCTACGAGCGCGCCGAGCTCGTCGCCCTCGTGGCGGCAGCCGGGTTCCGCGTCGACGAGGTCTTCGGCTGGAACGTGCTGCTTCGGCCGGTCGCCCGGATGCGCCGCCGGAACAATGCCGGCGAGAGCGAGATGGAACACGTCAACCCGGTCCTCAACGCGGCCCTGCGATCCATCGTCGCGACCGAGTCGGTTCTGCCCGTCGGCAACCGCCGGGGCATCAGCCTGGTGCTCCGGGCCAGCCGGACATGACAGTCGCCGAGTCCCGCTGGGTCGGCGACCCCGCCATCCCCTGGAACATCCTGGTCGCCGTCGATCTCGACCTGCCGCCGACCAGAGACATGCTGCTCGAGCGACTCGCCGGGATCTGCCGACCGCTCGGCTGGCGACAGCCCGGCCCGGAGGCGGTCATCGAGAGCGACACCCCTTCCGCGCTTCTTCCGCGGCTGGCGGCGAGCACCGATCTGGATCTCCCGGTCACGATCGGTCGCACACCGGCCGGCCTGGTGATCCGTGGCCAGCACCGGTCCGTCGACGGCCTCGGCATGCTGGCACTGGTGCGCGACCTCACCGGCGTCCCGGTGTCCGCGGGCGCTCGCGGCGTCCCGCCCGCGACAGCTGGCACCGCACCGGCCAGGGCCTTGTTCGACCGACTCGTCGAGGTGACCGTGCGACCGCAGTCGGTCGTTGCGAAGTCGGCGATCGAACCAACCGCAGACGACGTCTTCGCCAGCACCACGATCGCGGGCTCACCGCGGACCGCCGACCTGGTCCTCGCGGGAGCCCGTGCCATCTCGGGCTGGAACGGGACGGCCGACCGTCGCCATCGGACATCGATCGCGGTCGGAGTCTCGACCGTGGGCGGCGCCCGCCTCGAGGTGGCCGATCACAGTGGCTTCCTCCGGCTCGACCGCGTTGAGCGACTGAGCCGTGAGCAGATCGGCGACGCCCTGACCACCGCACCGCTGCAGGTGGGGGGGTCACGCCCAGGCAGCGACAACCCGTTCGTCGCCGCTGCGGTCCGGACGGCGGTCAGGTTGTTCTCGGCCCGGCTCGGCTCGACGTTGCTCGTCTCACACCTGGGCCGGGTGCGGGCCCCCGGGCTGGCGTCCTGCGCCTTCTATCCGGTGACCGGGGGCGGCTCGGGGCTGTCGCTGGGTGCGGCCACCGTCGATGACCGGACGACCCTGACGATGCGGGCACGCGGTCGCCGGCACAGCACCGAGGGTCTCGAGAGGCTCCTCGAAACCCTCCGTGCAGAGCTCAGCTGACCGCGACCGCGCCCAGGTTGCCTCGTCGCCGCAGCCCGAGCATCACTCCGGCCCCGGCGAGCAACAGCCCGATGATGACCAACAGGTAGAACCCGATGCCATGGGCAGCCCGCAACAAGATGGACTTGGTCTTGACCTGGTGCACCATGTCGGCGACCTGGGCCTTGGTGAAGGCGATCGTGGCCGCGGTCGTGACCAGCTGGTGGTCACCGCTCGCGAGCCACTGCTTCTGAACCATCGACTGGTTGACGATTCCGCCAGTGGTCGGCTCGACGAGGTAGGTCGTCAGGTTCTGGTAGTGGTTCTCTGCAGCCACGTTCTCGGTGCCCGCCATGCCCAGCACCGACGCCGGGACGTCCAGGGTTCCGGTCACCGTGTCCGGCAGGTCCGACACGAACTTGTAGACGTTCATGCCCTGAACCTTGGTCGTGCCGGTGTACTTCGCCGCGACAGTGCGCTGTGCCGTGCTGTCCCACATCGAGTAGGTCGTCTTCTCGGTCCAGAACGGGAACTTGAACACCTGTCCCTTCGGGGAGGTCGGCACGCGTTGACCCTTGGTCGACTCGTCGAAGTTGTTGCAACAGCTCACGGCCACGCCGCTGACCTTGTTGAAGGCCGCGCGCTCGACACTCTGTGACCTGGTCACGCCGTCGCTCGACCGGGTCGTGTTGGTGCTGACCCAGACGACCGCGTTGGCGGGTGCCTTCTCCGACGACACCACATCGCCGACCGTCCGAGCCTTGATCGACAGATCCGTGGTGATCTCCGCGAGCTTCGCGCTGTCGAAGATCGTCGCGCCCTTTGCCTCCAGGGACGTCACGGAGTACTGGTCGATCGGTGCGACCGCGAGCTTGGGTACGGCGTAGAACCTCGTCATCACCCCCGCCATCACGAGGAAGACCCCGACACCGACCAGTACTGGTTCCAAATAACGACGCATGTGAGTGTGCTCCCTAACCATCTGTCTCAGCGCTAGCGCTCGGTGACGAACTTGTCTTCAGCAGTGCGCCCTTGACGATGGCCACCGCCCCTTCGTGCATTGCGTCCCAGGTGAAGCCGGCGGACCACGCCCGGCACTCCCCCGCGACCTCTTCACGCCGCTCGTCGTCCTCGAGCTCGATGAGTGCGGTCCCGATGCCCACCAGCAGGCGCGCCTGGACAGCACCGAGATCGACACTTGGCTCGTCGAGCAACCAGCCGGTCCGGGTGTCGCGGACCGAGTCCCGCAACCCCGGGACGTTGCGCGCCACCGTCGGTACGCCGTACGACGCCGCCTCGATGACGACCTGTCCCCAACCCTCGACATCGGAGGCACAGACGTGCAACCGGGCCCTGGACATCACCTGTTCCTTGGCTTGCTGGTCCAGGTAGCCGTGCAATGTCACGTGTTTCTCGATCTCGAGGTCACCGACCAGTCCGGCGAGCCGGGCCAGGTCCGGCCCCTTCCCGATCACATCGAGCTGAATCGTGGGTCGTACGACGCTGAGGGCGGCGACCGCCCGGATCACCAGGTCGACGCGCTTGTGGGGAGCCAGCCGTCCCAGGACGACCAGCCGGTCGACGGTGTCAGCGGCATCGACGGTGACCGGTGCTGTCGGCGTGTTGCCATTCGCAAGCAGGCCCACCGGCTCCTGCCAGCCGAGCTGCTCGACCATCTCGCGCCGGGTCGAGTCCGAGACCGCAACGGTGGTGACCCCGCTGTAGACGCGAGGCATCACGGTGCCTTCCAGGAAACGCCCGAACCAGGCCAAGGGCGCCGGAAAATACGTGCGGAACTGTTCGAGGTGGACGTGGTGGACGAGAAGCACGATCCCGGTCCGACGACGGGAGACGAACAGTGGCGAGAAGACCGGGATGCCGCAGTCGGCGTCGACGACCACGTCGAGTCGCCGGCGGTGCAGGAGCAGGTAGAGCCCAGCCATCAGGTAGAACGTGAACTGCCCACCACCCCGAAGGATCCGGACACCTTCGCGATGCTCTCGACGCGGCTGGCCGGGCTCGCGGGCGCTGATGAAGTCGACCTGGGCGCCGGCATCTCGCAGCGCGCGAGCGAACTCCCAGGCGTAGTGCTCAGCGCCTCCCGCCAGTGAATGGTCGAGGTCGCGCCAGTTGGCGACCACCACCCGCTTTCCCGTCAGCTGCATGGCTCAGGCCTCCGCTGCCGCGCGCAGTCCGGTAACGACTGGCGGTCGGCGAAGCCCGGCCGACGTCGGCACCACGGGACGCAGACCACGCATCCGCCAGGAGATGTCTGCGAGCTCGGCGAAGCTGGCGAACCCGTGTCGCAGCGGCATGAAGGACGAGCCGGGTACGTCGATCCAGGTGACCGGGAACTCAGCGATCCGGGCACCAGCCATCCGGGCCCGGGCCAGCACTTCGACGTCGAAGGAGAAACCCACGGTCTCGGTGGCCGCGAAGACGGTGCGGGCGAGCTCACCACGCATGATTTTGAACCCGCACTGGGTGTCAGCGACACCCGGGACGAGCCGGCCGGCGAGCTTGCGATAGACACTCGCGCCGACGGCACGGGAACGGCTGTGCCGCGCCATCGTGATCGAGTCCTCGAGTCCGCGGGAACCGATCGCAACGTCGGCGCCCCTGGCCATCAGGTCGGCCGCATCCTGAAGCGCGTCGAGTGAGGTCGCACCGTCGGCGTCCATGAACCCGACCACATCAGCCGTGGTGGCCGCGACGCCGGCTCGGACCGCCGCGCCCTTGCCCTTGGTCGGGCAGGCCAGGACCTGCACCCGCATCGCCGGTGAGTCCGCCGCAGCGGCGATCGCCGCCGTGCGGTCGGTGCTGGCGTTGTCGACGACGATGACCTGGAGTGACCCGGGGGTCTCCACAGCACCGAGCGCGTGCCTGCGCAACGCCCTGAGCGTTGCCGGTAACCGTGCCTCTTCGTTGTACGCCGGAATGATCAGTTGCATGGTCGATGGCCCTCCCACCCGCATGCGAATACCGTCGCCAAAAAGGCGATCGGTACAGGGGTAGGACCGTCAGTTGGCGGCGTAGTTGTAAAGGCTGTTCTGCGGGACTCCGTCGGTCTGTCCCTGATAGGCAGCAACGCCGCCGATAAGACTGATGAGTGCGAGCACGCCACCCACGGCGGCTGCAATAAGAATGTTCAATTTCCCTCCCAGAAAATACGCCGGATGTTCCCTCCCTGGTCCACCAAGCGATGGCCGCAGACTACATGCTGCGGCGCCAAATAAGCGCTACTCCGAAAAGAACCATCAGCAGCGCAATTAAGTCGCTGGCCAGCACCCACCCGGCCGGTGGTCGAGCACGAACCGAGTCGGCGGGTTGGCCGAGATCGACCAGCATCAGCAGCGGTCCGTCGTGCACGACGCGGCCCGATGGCACCTGGCCGGGATCGACGCCGTTGCCCTTCTCGACCAGCACCCGGCCCACGCCGAGGGCCCGCAACGCCGCCGACGCGTCCGGTGAGGTCAGCGCCGCTCCGACCGACTTCAAGTAGTCGTCCTCCGACGGCAGCACGCGGTCGTTGAGAAACACCCGGTCATCGACCAGGACGTCGCCTGCGAAGTAGCGGGGCGCCGGGTCGAGGACAGCCTGGTGACGGTTCCAGGCGAATCCCCGATAGCTCCCGGTCCAGGGAAGCACGACCGTCGATCCCTTACCTGACTGGAGATCAGCCGCAACCGAGGACCATTCGGCGGGATACCTCACCGGGGCGAGCCGGCCATGGAGTCCCCATGCCATCGAGGGGAGGCACAGGATCGGGAGGAGCACGACGAGCACCACGACCGACAGCAGCGCTTCCCGACCGGGACGGATCTGGTCCTGCAGCCAGCCGACCGCGGCCGCGAGCCCGGGGAGCAGCAGGAGCACGACCGGCGCGAGGTACCGGTTCGAGTCCCGCAGGATTCCGGCTCCCGGAACGACCGTGGAGAGGTGGCCGAGCCCGGTGCCGACCCAACCGATCGTGGGCAGCGCCGCGAGTGCGAAGGAGACACCCGCCACGAGACCCAACGCCAGGATCGTCCTTCGGTCATTGGCCCGTACGGCGATCCGGAGCCCGCTGAGCGCGATCACCGTGACCAGGCACGACAGCAGCACGATGACGGTCATGGTCCGTTCCGGCGGCACGATCGAGGTCTTCCAGATTCCGCCGAGCGACAACAGGCTCGCCCAGACCCCGAGCGAGGACTCCGCCCGTGCCGCGAAACTCGAGAACTGCGCGTCGCTCGCGGTGATGCCCCCAGGACTCAACAACGACGGCACCAGCCAGGGCAGGTTCACCGCCAGCCCGCTGGCCCAGAGGCCGACGAGCGCTCGCCACCTCGGCCGGACCACGACGACCGCCGTACAGGTCAGCAGCGCGACCAGGCCGACGGAGGGCGCGCAGACCGCGCTGAGGCCCAGCAGGACGATGCAGGCAGCCCAACCATGGGGACGGCGCTCGCGCAGCCGGACCGAGGCCAGCACCATCCATGGGAGCAGCGCATAGCCGACGACGCAGGCCCACTGGCCGATGGCGAGTCGCTCGTAGACCCAGGGATTCCAGACGAACGCGATGATCACGGCAGCGCGTGGCAGGACGCGCGCCGGTGCCACCATTCTGGCAGCGCCGAGGCCGCCGACCACGAGTGCCACCAGCAGGATCGCCTTCTGCACAAGGTCTCCTGGCGCGAGCTGGTCCAGCAGCCAGATGACAGCGTCCATCGGGACCGACCGGGGCACCGAGCCGTCGAGGCCCAGATAGGCACCCTTCCACGGTGCGTGCGGAACGAAGACCATGTCGCCGCGCAGCGCGAACCCCCGGGAGATCTCCAGCGGACCCAGAACGAGCAGAGCGAGCACGACCGACAACACGACGTCGGGTGCGTGCCGGCGCAGGCGCGGGCTCATCACTGGAACGGCCAGCCGGCTTCGAGCGACGGTATGCACACCGTCGCCGACGAGGATGCCGTGGTGGTCAGGACGAGTTGCGACAGCGGACCACCGAGATCGGGTACGACGAGCCAGACGACGTTCGGGCCCGGGTTCGCATGGAACTCCGACTTCCAGCCGGAGGCGCTGACGGCGATGTCGACCTCCGTGTCGGTGAAGTAGCCGACCCGCACGACGGCCCGGCCGGTCACCGGCTGCTCGAGCCGGATCGTGGTGGGACGGCCGGTCACGGCGTACCCGCAGCTGGTGACCGGACCCGGCCGCATCTGGGTCGGATAGGACAGCACCGGCTCGTGCAGGTGTCCGTTCGCGTCGACCTGGCGCAGCTCCGGTGAGGGCGCATCGAAGAGCGGATGCCCGGGCAACGGCCGGAACACCTGCGACAGCATCGCCTCCTTGCCGAGCAACGGCAGCAGGATCTCGGCCGGCACCGGCTCATCGAGCAACACCTGTTGGGGATCCGCCGCGAGCGCAGCCCGCAGGTTGGTGACGTACACGCGGTCAAGCTTGTTCTGGAACTGCGGGAGCAGCACAGCCGTACCGAGCATCGAGCCGACCAGATAGGCACCGAGCACGCCCCCGACCGCCAACCGGCGCTGCGTTGCCCAGGGCCGTGCGCGTGACGCCAGCAGGTCGGCTCGTACGTCGCCAAGAGCCAGTGCGATGCACAGCACGGCGACGGGGACGATGTCCGCGGAGTACCGGGGGTCCTGGCCGATGATCGAGCCGTAGCCGGCACGTCCGGACAGCAACAGCACCAGATCCGCCAGCACGTAGCCGGTGAGGACGATCAGGGCCCACCTGGCTCGGGAACCGCCTCCACGCACCAGCGCGGCCGCCAGGAGCGCAGTGCCGAGCAGCGCCGCGACGACCATCCACACATCGGGCACGACGGCGCCACCGTCGACGTGCCCGGACCACGGCCCCGATGCGAGGCCGGGAACCACGTTCTCCGCGACGAAGTTCCAGGAGATGCCGAGGTATCCGGTGAGGTTGGTGCCCTTGCCTCCCACCGAGGTGATGCTCGTGTGCAGCACCAGATAACCAGCCAGCAGGGCCGCGAGACCGAGCCAGAGCTGCCACCCCGACCGGATGGCATCCGGGACACGCCGCCAGCCAACGGCCTCGGAGAGGACGATGGCCACGCCCATCAGCAACGGCGCGATGATCACCGCTCGCTCGTGCCACAACAGCCCGACGATGACAGCCAGCACGCAACCCAGCAGGTTGGCCCAGCGGCGACCGGCGCCCTGGTGCGCTCGGACCAGCAGTAGTACGGCAACGAGGGTGCAGAGCACCACGGGCCACAGGCCCATGGCGGCGCTCCACCAGAGGCTGGTGGCCAGCGTGAGCGGCGACCACACCAGCACGGCCAGCAGCGGTACCCGGGCCCACCGGTCGGGGAGCAACCGGGTCAGCAGGTGCCACATCACCAGCGCGGCAATGGCCTGCGCAGCGATCAGCAAGAACGCGATGGCCGGCCAGTTGAACGGGATGGCGTGGGCGACGGCCCAGTAGCTGAGCTGCTGTGCCGGTTGGACATGGCCCGCCACCGGGGAGAAGAGGAAGCGCCAGGTCAGGTGGGCGGTGTAGGCGCGCGAGGTCAGGTAGTAGTCGTCCTGGTTGAAGAACGAGCCCTGCGTGAGCGCGCTCCTCCAGACCAGACCGACCACGAGCACAGCCACCGCGGCAAGCGCCTGCGGACCACGCCAGACACCAGTCCCTCCCGTGCGCTCAGCCATCCGCCGTCCCTCCCCGGACCCGGACCTCACCAAGACTCGCTCCGGTGAGGATGCCTACGGCCACGGCCGCGGCCAAGCCTGCGGTGGAACGCTCCCATGTCGACGAGCCCGCGACGTCGAGAACCCCGGAGAGGGCTGCGGGAACAACGCACGCCAGCGCTCGCCAGCGCAGCCTGGTCCGGCAGAGCAGCACTCCCCCGACGAACCCGACGACCGTGACGCCACCCGCGAAGACGCCGAGCAGTACGGCGACTGCGAGGCCAGCCGGTGTCGAGACGCTTCCGGGCCCCGGCCAGGACCGCGCAAGTGGTCGGGACCGGCGGGTGAGGAGCAGGACCAGGCCGGCAAGGAGTACGGCGCCGCTGAGCCCCAGACCCACCGCAAGATGCCAGCGGAAACTCGTCTGTGGAGTGAAGTCGAGGTGGATCGTCGTGGCCGCGCTGCTCGGCAGCAGCCACCCTTGCTGCCACCCGTCGACCCGGATCGGAGTGAGCTCGTGCCCGTTGCTGCGCGCCACCCAGCCCACGTTGAAGTTCTCCGGGACGGCGAGCAGGCTCGGCGTGCCCGCCGCGACCTTGACCGTCCGGTCGTTCTCGGCCCAGTGCACGACCGTCGTGGGCCGGACGGACGTCGAGGCAGACTCCCAGGACGGCGGTCGGCCGCTGAGGCCGACCACCTCGAACTCGGCCGAGGGCGGTGTCCGGACCCGATGGGTCCCGGGCGCGAGCACGGTGACCGGGGCGCTCCGGTCCGGATGGGCGAGTGCGCAGGACTGCACGCTGAGCGGGGTGCCGCGGACGATGTCGGCCATCGTCCCGGAGACCGAGGTGGGCACCAGTTGCCCGTCGATGTCGATGTTCGGGCCGAGCCCACAGATCGCACCCGTCGGCGCATTCGGATCGAACGCCCGGGCGACGGACGCTCCTCGCAGGGAGATCTCGGCGACCGCCACGTGGGACTGCGGGTCGTTCTTGGGGAAGGTCACCTTGAGGTACCTGGTGGTGACGGGCCTGATCGTGACGGTGGCGTCGCCCGGCAGCACGGCCGACTCCTCGTAGCCGGGAGCCGTGATGACGGCACGACGTGGGGTGGCATCCGCGTCCGCCGTACCGACGACGCTGATGCCGGTGACATGTCGCGGTTTCGACCAGCGGAAGACCAGGGTCGGGTTCGGGTCGTCGTCCGCGGACAGCCACGCCGTCGTCGGGTCACCGTCGTAGGCGAACCTGCTGGACACGTGCGGATCCAGGCCGTACGTCGAGGACGCGCTGACCAGCTGGGTCTTCCCCAACGGCTCGAGCAACGCGGCGGCCTCGGGCGTCGCCCTGGCGATGGCCAGCCCGCTCAGGGTGGTGGTCGAACCAGCGGGCGTCGTGATGGTCCGGTCCATCCCGGTGCCCTCCTCACCGGCCCTGATCCGGTTCACGTCGCAGTCGACGGTGCCGACCTCGGGTGAGCAGGCACGTGTCCCGGCGTCGGTGCCGAGGACGAATGCTGCCTGCGGTCCGATCGGGGTGGGCACCACGAGCGACCTGACTGGCTTCAGCCCATCGACGACGACGTCCTGCAACGCCACGGAACCCAGGTCGCTGGCACCCCGGACGCGGGTGATCCGTACTTCGACCGACGTAACCGGCCGGCCGTCGAACGTCGCGGTCAGGGCCGCCCCGGACGGGTTGGCGCGGAGCGTCCTGCGCTGGTCGCCGGCGACGACGGTGACTTCGTCCACCGGCAGCAGGGCGGGGTCGTTCACGACCGGCACGACCTGCACGTCACGGACCGCGCGCCTGGCCGGGAAACTGAGCTTCAGCCACTGCCCGTCTGCGTGGGTGGCCGGTGAGGTGATCCACCGGGTCGCGGGGTCGGCGTCGATCGCGCCGTACGGACCTGACTGCGGCACGACGGCGCCGAAGTTGTCGGCATATCCCTGGGCGGACGACGCGGTGACACCCGACAGTCCGTCGTACGTCGCATAGGTCGGGCTCGTCGACCCGGCTGACGGGTAGTCGTGGGCGGCCCGCTTGAGCCGGAACGGCTCGAGCCGGCCGAGCACCTGCGAGAGCCCGTCGTAGACGGAACCGAAAGCTCGCTCTCGTCGCTGTGGCTGGTCGGTCACGACCTGGGGCGCAGCCGACCAGCCCTTCTCACCAACCAGCACCGTCGCACGTTGCGGGGCGACCAGCCCCTCGTCCTGGAGTGCGAGGACGCTCTCGGGTGCTCCCGCGACCGTGAGCGTCTGGTCGAGGGCCGTGGTGCGCACCTTCGGGAGCTGCACCGGCACGTCGTAGATCGAGACGGCCGAGGATCCGAACGCGGCAACCTCGTGGAGCCCGGCACTCTGCATCGACGCGGTGGACCAGCCGGGCCCGGGAGACTGGGTCGCACCCTGGTCCAGGTCGCGACGGATCAGTACATGGCCGATCCCGGCTCGGGCGAGCTCGTCGGCGAGCGCAGGGGTGGCCATCCCGGCCGAGACCAGCCGGTTGATCCCGTCGACCAGCCGGATCGACTGGCCGGGGATGATCGGCACCTGGCTCCGGGTCACGAAGGCGACCCCGCCGAGCGTGGTCAGCGGCTCGTCCTCCGACCAGCCCCAGCTCTCCAGCGCGAAGCCCGACCCCGGCACGACGAGAGTCGCCCGGCCGTCGTCGTGGGCCTTGAGATAGCTCGCTGCCTGAACCCAGTAGTCCGGGATCCGGTCCCAGCCGGGGGTACGCATGCTGTTGGCCAGCATCGGCTGCCCCAGTAGCAGCACCACGCAGGCCGGCAACAGCAGCAGGCGCGGCTCCCAGGAGCCGAAGCGGGGCCGCAGCGCAGCGACCCACGAGGCTGTGACGCTGGCGGCCATGCCGAAGCCGATCGCCAGCGGCAGCCGCACGGTCGGGTCCACCTTGTGCACGTTGCGGAAGACCTGAAGCGGGCCGTCGAGCGCGGTGAGCATCGTCGAGGCGAGCGGGCTTCCGGTCCACCCGCCGTGCGCGATCGTCAGGGCACTCATCCCTACGACGACGCTGATCACGAGCGGCACCCGCAGCCCGGACCTCATGACCAGCAGACCGGCCAGCCCGACCCCGGCGACCACTGCGGCGACGATGGTCATCAACGGGTTCACGGCAAGGAAGTGCGCAGCCGGCCACCAGGCCCGACCTCCCGCCTCGGTGTAGGCCACCCAGTGCGAGTCGCCCCGCAGGGCCTGTGACCAGCCGACAACGCCAGTCGAGTCGGTCGCGCTCTCGACGTACTCATAGAACGGAGGGCTGAAACGACCCAGGACCAACAACGGCAGGAACCACCAGCTGCAGGCCAGGGCGACCGCGCCGAGCCACCAGGCCAGCAGCCGGGCGGTGACCCGGCCACGGCACACACCCCAGAGCAGGAGGATCAGGGGCAGCGGCAGCACCGCCACGATCTCGACGGCATTCACGCCTCCCATGCAGACCACCGCCGCCGCGCTCAGCAACGCGGCGCGGCGGTGGCCGATCTGCCCGCGGATCGCGAGCAGGATCGGCAGCACCGCCCAGGGCAGCACCGCCCCGGGAAGGCTTTCGGCGCTGATCACCCCGACCGTCCCGAGCAGCCGCGGGGAGAAGGTGAAGGTCAGTCCCACCAGCAATGCCGCGTGGTCCTTCAGTCCAGCGGCGCGGCCGACTCGTCGGGCACCCTCGCAGGCCACGATGAGGACCAGTGCAGACCAGAATCTCTGGGCGACCCAGTCCGGCAGCTGGGCCAGGTGCAGCAGTGCGAAGTAGGACCCCTGCGGGAAGAGGTAGCCGTAGGCCTGGTTCTGGATCTCGCCGAAGTTCGTGTCGGGGTTCCAGACACTGAACGCCTGAGCCAAAAAGGAGAGCGGCCGCTGGGCGAGCTCGCTCCTCGTGTCGTACGTCGTCAGCCCGGGTTGCTGGATCAGGGACGCACAGATCAGCAGCAGGTAGAAGCCGATGGCAAGAGCACGTGCAGGCGTGGGAGTTCTGCCAGAGCCCTCACGCATAGCGGTTCCCCAGCCCCTCTCCCGTCGAGCCCGGCAAGGCTACCGGGAGAAGCACCATTGGCGTCACGCTCTAGTCTTCCCGACATGGTGACACGGACCAGGCTGCGTGAAAGCCTCGGCGGCGGGAGCACCATTGCCGTCGCCATGGCCGTGATGAACATCGGCACCTACGGCTTCACGATGCTGGCCGCACGGCTCCTCGGCCCCAAGAACTACGGCGCCCTGGCGAGCCTGATGGCGACCCTGCTTGTGATCGGGGTACTCCAGCTCGGGCTGCAGGCAACCGCCGCGCGCCGGATCGCGGCCGAGCCCGAGCATGTCGCCCAGATCGAACGTTCCATCAACCGGGTGACCGTGCGGGCCGCCTTCGCGCTCGGCGCGTTGTTGTTGCTGCTGACGCCACTGATCAACCTCGTGTGCCAGCTGGACAGCCTGACCACCGCCGCCCTGGTCGGCGTCACCGCCGTCCCGCTGACGATCATGGGCGGACAGGCGGGCATCCTGCAGGGTGAGCGACGCTGGCGCCCGTTGTCCGCGCTGTACATCGCGGCCGGCGTGCCCCGGCTGGTCATCGGCATCGCGCTGGTGCTGTGGCACCCCAACGAGACCAGCGCGATCCTCGGTGTCGCGATCGCCGCGGTCGCACCGGTCCTGGTCGGCCGCCATGCGCTCCGTCACGGCCGGCCGGCCGGCGAGTCGAGCGAGAAGCATCACCCGATGTCGATCATCTGGGAGACCGTGCACAACTCCCATGCCCTGTTGGCTTTCTTCGCACTCTCCAACATCGACGTGATCCTGGCGCGCAACGTGCTCGGCCACCACGATGCCGGCCTGTACGCCGCCGGCCTGATCCTCTCGAAGGCGGTGCTCTTCCTGCCTCAGTTCGTGGTCGTCGTCGCCTTCCCGTCGATGTCGACTGCCTCCGAGCGGCGGCGCGCACTGACCAGCAGCCTCCTGGTCGTCGCCGCCCTCGGCGCGGTCGGAACGGCCGCGACTGCCGTGCTGCCGGGGCTCGCGCTGATCTTCGTTGGTGGCAACGACTACTCGGGCATCCGGTCGCACCTGTGGATCTTCGCGGTGCTCGGCACGATCCTGTCCATGCTCCAGCTGCTGGTCTACAGCGTGCTCGCCCGGCAGGCGAAGAAGTCCGTCTCGCTGATCTGGGTCGCGTTCATCGTCATTGTCCTGGGCGCCGGCGGCCGGATGGTCAACACGCTCGACGGACTGCTCGCGCTGGTGGTGGTGACCGACCTGGTGCTGTTCGTCGTACTGCTCGGGATCAGCCTGTGGAAGCTGCCGAGGGTCGAAGCACGGGCCTAGTGCGCGGCGTCGTGCCAGCTGTGGCCGGTGCCGACGGAGACATCGAGCGAGACGGTGAGGTCGGCAGCCGCAGCCATCTCCTTGCGGACCAGCTGGTCCATCGCCTCGGACTCCCCCTCCGCGATCTCGAAGACGAGCTCATCGTGGACCTGGAGCAGCATCCGTGAGCTCATCCCCTCGGCCGCGAGAGCCTTGTCCACGTTGAGCATGGCCACCTTGATGATGTCGGCGGCCGAACCCTGGATCGGTGCGTTGAGCGCCATCCGCTCGGCCATCTCGCGACGCTGCCGGTTGTCGCTGGTCAGGTCCGGGAGATAGCGCCGGCGACCCATGATCGTCTCGGTGAAGCCGGTCCCCCTCGCCTCGTTGACGACACCGCCGAGGTAGTCCCTGATCCCTCCGAACGTTTCGAAATATTCCTCCATCAGCCCGCGGGCCTCGCCGGTGTCGATCTTCAGCTGCTGGGAGAGACCGAACGCCGACAGGCCGTAGGCGAGGCCGTAGTTCATCGCCTTGATCTTGGCGCGCATCTCCAGCGTGACGTCGGTCGGCTCGACGTGGAAGACTCGCGCCGCCGTGACCGAGTGGAAGTCCCGGCCGGACCGGAACGCCTCGATCAGCAGCTTGTCCTCGGAGAGGTGCGCCATGATCCGCATCTCGATCTGGCTGTAGTCGGCCGTCATCAGCTCGGCATACCCGCCACCGACGACGAACGCCTCGCGGATCCGGCGCCCCTCCTCGGTGCGTACCGGGATGTTCTGCAGGTTGGGATCGGTGCTCGAGAGCCGGCCGGTCGCGGCGATCAGCTGGTTGAACGTGGTGTGGATCCGGCCGTCCTCGGCCACCGTCTTGAGCAGGCCTTCGACGGTCTGGCGCAGCCGGCTGACGTCGCGATGGCGCAACAGGTGCTGGAGGAACGGGTGCTCGGTCTTGTCGAACAACGTCTGCAGCGCGTCGGCGTCGGTGGTGTAGCCGGTCTTGGTCTTCTTGGTCTTCGGCATCCCGAGCTCATCGAAGAGCACCACCTGCAGCTGCTTCGGCGAACCGAGGTTGATCTCCTTGCCGATCACGGCGTAGGCCTCGTCGGCTGCTTCGCGTACGCCGGTCGCGAACTCCGACTCCAGCGCGGAGAGCAGGTCGTGGTCGACCGCGATGCCGGTGCGTTCCATCTTGGCGAGGGTGTCGACCAGCGGCAGCTCGACGTCGGCCAGCAGCGCCGTGCCACCGCGACCCGCGAGCTCCTCGTCGAGCGCCGCCGCAAGATCGAGGACGGCGCGCGCGTGCAGCATCGCGGTCTCGCCCGCGGCGTCCTCGTCGACGCCGTCGAGGGTCAGCTGGCCGTCATCGATGTCGCCCTGCTTGAGCTCGCGCTTGAGATAGCGGACGGTGAGGTCGGCCAGGTCATAGGACCGCTGGTCCGGCCGGGCGAGGTACGCCGAGAGCGCCGTGTCCCGATCGAGTCCAAAGAGCGGCCAGCCGCGAGCAGCCAACGCGAGCATCGGCCCCTTCGCGTCGTGCAGCACCTTCGGCGCGGCAGCGTCCGCGAGCCAGTTGGCGAGCGCCGCCTCGTCCTCGGGAGTCAGCGCGTCGACTGCCACCCAGCCCGCGTTTCCGCCCGTTGCCGCGAGGGCGAGCCCGGACACGTCACCGGTGCCGGAGCGCCAGGTGCCTTCCACGTGCAGGCCGACCCGGTCGCCACCGCTGGCGTTCGCGATGATCCACGGCCCGATCTCGCCGGCGGCGAGCCTGCTCATCTCCATCGCGAAACCGGAGTCGTCGATGTCCTCCTCGGACTCGAGGGTCTCGAAGAGTCGGTCGCGCAGCACCCGGAACTCGAGCCCGTCGAAGAGGGTGTGCACCTCATGCCGGTCCCACGGCTGGGCGACCAGGTCATCGGGCTGCTTGTCGAGGGCGAGGTCACGGATCAGCGCATTCAGCCGCCGGTTCCGAACGACGTCGCCGAGGTGTTCGCGCAGCGACTCCCCCGCCTTGCCGGTGATCTCGTCGGCTCGGTTGACCACGTTGTCGAGGCCGTCGTAGGTGTTGATCCACTTGGCGGCGGTCTTCGGGCCCACGCCCGGAACACCGGGCAGGTTGTCGGAGGTCTCCCCGACCAGCGCGGCCAGATCGGGGTAGCGGTGCGGCGGGATGCCGTACTTCGTCTCGACGTACTCCGGAGTCATCCGGGCCATCTCGGAGACGCCGCGCATCGGGTAGAGCACCGTCGAGTGGTCGGTGACCAGCTGGATCGAGTCACGGTCACCGGTGCAGATCAGCACCTCGAAGTCCTGCGCGAGGGCCTGGGTGGTCAGCGTCGCGATGATGTCGTCGGCCTCGAAGCCGTCCTTCTCGAGCGTCGCAATCCGCAAGGCGGCCAGTACCTCCTTGATCAAGGAGACCTGCCCGTTGAACTCATCGGGTGACTTGGAGCGGTTGGCTTTGTACTCGGCGTACTCCTCGCGCCGGAAGGTGGCGCGGGAGACGTCGAAGGCGACGGCGACGTAGGTCGGCTGCTCGTCACGCAAGACGTTGATGAGCATCGCGGTGAAGCCATAGACCGCGTTGGTGTGCTGTCCCGTGGACGTCGAGAAGTTCTCGACGGGCAACGCGAAGAAGGCTCGATAGGCCAGCGAGTGACCGTCGAGGAGAAGGAGGCGAGGGCGAGCGTTCGGGTCATCAGCCACGCTCGCGACCCTATCTGGTGGTGCGGACACTCTCAGCCCCCGTGAGGCGCTGTCAGCACCGTCGGTCAGGATGGGTCCATGAGCGAGCGAATCGACCCCGAGGACTACGTCAGCCGGATGCCCCAGGGCATGGGGGCACTGAACGACAAGATGGGCATCAAGCTCATCGAGGTCTCTGCCGAGCGTGTCGTCGGCACCATGCCGGTCGAGGGCAACACCCAGCCCTACGGGCTGCTGCACGGAGGCGCGTCGGTCGCGCTCGCCGAGACTCTTGGTTCAGTCGGCTCGGCCATCCACGCGATGCCCGACAAGCTGTCCGTCGGCGTCGACATCAACGCCACGCACCACCGCTCCGCGACGTCCGGGATCGTGACCGGCACCGCGACCGCGATCCATCTCGGCCGGTCGAGTGCTGCCTATGAGGTCGTGATCACCGACGAGGACGGCAACCGGGTCTGCACCTCGCGGATCACCTGCGCGCTACTACCTGCCGAGCGCTTCTCCCGCTGATCGAGATCAGCTGCCGGTGATCTGACGCCGGCGCATCGACCGGCGCTGCGCGAGGACGGCGCCGAGCGCACGCGCACCTGGCCGCTCGGGCGTCAGCCTGTTGCGCAGCGCCGCGGTGGGCGCGAAGCGGATCATCGCAACCTGTGCCAGTCCGAGGCGCGCGAGGAAGCGGTTCGTGTCGCGCGACGTGCTCGAGGTGGTTGCCGTGATGTGCGTGATGTCGGCTTCCTCGGCCCAGGCGACCGCAGTCTCCAGCAGGGCGCGGGCGAAGCCGTGCTTGCGGTACTCCGCCAGCACCAGGAGGTACGACGTGTGCACGACCGTCTCGATGTGGATCGGGCTGATCGGAGCGCGGCGCATGTGCATCACGGCGACGACCTGACCGCTGTACTCGCCGACCAGGAGCCGGTCGTCGGGATTGGCTGCCAGCTGAGCCAGGGCGGTGGCGGCCTCGCCATGTGGTCGTGGAGTCTCGACCCCGCGGCCGGCCTCGGCCCAGATCGCCACCAGCGCGTCGACGTCGTCCGGTCCCGCGTCCCGAACGACCAATGCGTGCCGCGCCATACTGCCTCCCCGACCCCGGGATACCGACCAAGATGATGAGCGATGAGAGACTACGCTCCCCTCGCCTGCTTGAAGACTAAAGGAGTCTCGTGTTTCCCGGGACCGGAACGTTGGTGAACGCCTCGACCGTTCTGGTCGGAAGCACGATCGGCGTGCTCGTTGGGCACCGCCTGCCCGAACGCACCCGCAACGTCGTCACCGACGGGCTCGGCCTCGTCACCCTCCTCATTGCCGCGACCTCGGCAGCCGCGATCAACGATCCGGCGTTCTCGAAGGCGGTCGGCAGTTCTGCCCCGATGCTGATCGTGCTCGGCGCCGTACTCATCGGAGGGATCACCGGGTCACTGCTCCGGCTGGAGGACCGGTTGGAGAGCCTGGGCGGCGTCCTGCAACGTACGGCGACCCGCTTGTTCGGCGAGAGCACCGCTCACGAGTCCCGGGAGCGGTTCATCGAAGGGTTCGTGACGAGCTCACTGATCTTCTGCGTCGGCCCACTCACGATCCTTGGCTCGCTCAACGAGGGGCTCGGCAAGGGCGCGGACCAGCTCTTCCTCAAGGCCACGCTCGACGGGTTCGCCGCCATCGCGTTCGCCGCATCGTTCGGCTGGGGCGTCAGCGCCAGCGTGCTGGCCATCCTCGTCGTACAAGGCTCACTGACAGCCGTTGGCGTCGGGCTCGGCAACTTCCTGCCCGACGCACACCTCGCCGCGCTGACCACCACCGGCGGACTCCTGCTGGTCGGCGTCGCCCTGCGACTGCTCGACATCAAGCAGGTGAAGGTCGCCGACCTGTTGCCTGCGCTTGTCGTTGCACCGCTGCTGACCGCAGCGGTGATGGCGTTCCGCTAGGAAGCTGCTAGGCAGGATCGGCGGGCATGCCATCGGCCATGCCCGGCCCGTGTTCGATCACGCCGTCGGCGACCTGGCGCATCGACAGCCTCAGGTCCATCGCGGTCTTCTGGATCCACCGGAAGGCGTCCGGCTCGCTCAGCCCGAGGCTCTGCTGCAAAGCGCCCTTGGCACGGTCGACCTGCTTGCGCGTCTCGAGCCGCTCGGTGAGGTCGGCGACCTCGGACTCGAGCTGTTGCAGCTCGGCGAACCGGCTCACTGCCATCTCGATCGCAGGGACCAGGTCGGACTTGGAGAACGGCTTGACCAGATAGGCCATCGCCCCGGCATCGCGCGCACGGTCCACGAGGTCCCGCTGGCTGAACGCCGTCAGGATGACGACGGGAGCGATCCGCTGTTCGGCAATCCGCTGGGCCGCGGCAAGGCCGTCGAGGCGCGGCATCTTCACGTCGAGGATGACCAGGTCGGGCCGGTGTTCCTCGGCCATCGCGATCGCCTTCTCGCCGTCGTCGGCCTGGCCGACCACGTCGTACCCCTCTTCGGCGAGCATCTCGGCGAGGTCGAGCCGGATCAACGCCTCGTCCTCCGCGATCACCACGCGTCGGGCCGGCGAGCTGGCACTACTTACCTCGGTCACAACCCGAAAGGCTAACTGGTGGGCTAGCGCCTGCGCGCGCCCGGCCGTCCAGCCCCACGGATGGCGGTGCTGAGCAGCCCCAGCGCGGCGATGACGCTGATGCCCGCCATGCCGATCAGCCCGCGTGGGCTGCCGACCGAGAGCGAGCGGAACCGCGGGGCGGGGCCGATCTGGATGCTGCTCGCGGGCCCGTATCCGGTGCACTTCACGGTGAGGTGCCCCCCGCCGGGATCGATGCGGTACGCCGCAAGCCAGTCGCGGTTCTTGCTGCCGGCTCGGCTGAAGTCTGCGCCGGGCGTCTGCAGCCCGATGCCCTGGCCGGTGAGGCGGTCCCTCACCACACACGTCGGGACGATCGCCCCCGCACGGACCCAGAGGATGCTGTCGCCGAAGCGGGCGACATCCACCGCGTGCACCTTGCCATCGACCGCGATCGTCGCGTCGGGCCGCACCAAGGGAAGCGCCAGCCAGACCATGAAAGCCAATAACCCGATCCAGATGATGAACCAGACCACGCTTGGACGCGGCCTCGCTACCACGAGGTTCTGGCTGTACGACATGTCACCGAGTCCTCCCCGGCTCCTTCCGCAGGGAGCCGTTGAGGCGAGCGTAGGGCTCAGGGACCACGTCCCGAGGGAGATCGGGTCAGGCGCTCCGATTGGGCGCGGCGTGCACCTCGGCGTACGCCGTGAGGAAGTGCTCGACGGCATCGCGTTCGAGCCTGGCTCGCGACAGTGCGGTGGTGGCCAGTCGGGCGTTGCGGACAGCATGCTCGTTGCTGCGCCGCGCCCATTGGAAGATCTGTCGCATGGCATCAATGTATACTAAGTCAGGCGACTTTGGCCAGTGTCCATCCGCGCTCCCGAATCCGGTAGTCTGGCGCCGCCCAAGCCGGGTTGGCGGAACGGCATACGCGGTGGTCTCAAACACCACTGTCCGAAAGGACTTGTGGGTTCGAATCCCACACTCGGCACCCAAGCACCGACGCGTTCACGACCCGCAGGTTGTCCAGTCCACGCATTTCAACTAAGACACGGCTGTGCGATTCCGCTTGACTCCCCCCACTCTCAGGGCGAGTCTGCTCAACAGCACCTCGGCCTGAGGTTGCAAACGGCGGTCTTGTTTCCCACGGACCGCTGCGAAGGTTGGCCCTTGGGGAGGGCCCGAAATACTGGAGGATGGATGCGGACTCGTCCCTTGGCGAAAGTCGCCGTACTCGGAGTTGTCGGCGCACTTGCGCTTGCTGGCTGCGGGAATTCAGACACGAAGGACACCGGCGGAGGCCTGAAGAGCGGCAGCGGTGGAAACAGCAGCAGCCAGACCTACACGATCGGGTTCGAAGGTCCACTCTCGGGCGACAACGCACAGCTCGGCATCAACGAGGTCAACGGTGTTCAGCTCGCCATCGACCAGGCGAACAAGGCCGGCGACCTCGGCTTCACGTTGAAGCTGCTCAAGTCCGATGACGTCGGCGACCCGTCGAAGGCACCCGCGGCCGAGGCACTGATCGCCCAGGATGCGTCCGTGATGGGCGTCGTTGGCCCGTCGTTCTCCGGCGCCACCGAAGCGGTCGGCCAGAAGTACGGCGCCGCGGGCATCAGCATGGTCAACCCGTCCGCCAGCAACGGGACCATCCAGACACTCGGATTCCCCACCTGGCACCGGATCTTCCCGAACGACTACGCCGAGGGTCCTGCCGCGGCTGACTGGCTCGCGAAGAAGGCCAAGAAGGTCATCGTCGTCAGCGACCTCAGTGCCTACGGCGACGGTGTCGCGAAGGCTGTCATCGCGGAGCTCAAGAAGGACAAGATCCCGGTGATCAGCCAGGGCGCCGACGCCACGAACACCAAGGACTACGGCCCGATCGCACAGACCGTCACCCAGTCCGGCGCCGACGCACTCTTCTACGCCGGATACGACGCCCAGGGCGCCCAGTTCGCCAAGGCGCTCGTCGCTTCCGGCTTCAAGGGCCTGCGGATGTCGGGCAACGGCGTGAAGTCCAGCGTGTTCACCGACGGCGCCAAGGCCGCCGGCGAAGGCTGGTACTTCAGCTGTGGCTGCCAGGACGCGACCGTTGCTCCGTCGGCGACGCAGTTCACCGCCGACTACACGGCCGAGTTCAACACCCCGCCGTCGACGTACTCCCCGGAGGCGTTCGACGCGACGAACATCCTGATCAACGCGATCAAGGCAGCCAAGGCAGCCGGTTCTGTGACGCGGGCAACCGTGAACGACCAGGTCAACAAGACCGACTTCCAGGGCATCACCGCCCACATCACGTTCGGCGCGGATGGCGACATCCCGCCGGGCAGCGGCACGGTCAACCTCTTCCAGGACAAGAACGGGAAGATCGTCAGCCTCGGGGACATCACCAAGCAGAACTGAACGACGCGGCATCACGTCGTGAGCTGATCAAGAGGGGCTCTGCCTCCGCAGAGACGCGGAGTCGGAGCCCCTCGATCTGTCCCCTTGATCCATCCCAGCCATCCTTGTTCCTCGGAGGTCCAACCTCGCATGAACGACTTCATGAACTTCGTCATCCTGGGCCTCACCCGCGGCTCGATGTACGCGCTGATCGCGCTCGGCTACACCTTGGTCTACGGCGTGCTTCAGCTGATCAACTTCGCACACAGCGAGGTGTTCATGTCCGGCGCCTTCGGCAGCTACCTGGTCATTCAGAGCGTGGTGACCGATGGCAGCAGCCCGCCCTGGTTCGCCGTGGTCGGCATCATCGTGCTCGGCCTGGGCTCGGGCGCAATCACCGGAGCGGCAGTCGCCTGGTCGCTCGAACGCGTTGCCTACCGGCCGCTTCGAAGACGTGGCGCTCCGAAGCTTGCGTTCCTGATCAGTGCGATCGGCGCGTCGTTCTTCCTCTCCCAGCTCGCCGGCAAGCTCTTCAACCGGCTGAACAACAACAGCTTTCCGACGTACTTCAACCTCAACAAGCACGTCATCGACATCGGCGGCGTGACCGTCTCGCTGGTGCAGCTGATCATCATCGTCTCGGCGCTGCTGATGATGCTCTTCCTCGACCTGCTGGTCTCGAAGACCAAGCTCGGACGCAGTATCCGCGGTGTGGCTGAGGATGCGCCCACCGCGGCCCTGATGGGCATCGACATCGACAAGACGATCTCGCGGACGTTCGTGATCGGCGGAGCGCTCGGCGGAGCGGCCGGCTTCCTGTTCGGCACGGCTTTCTTCTTCTCCAACACGATGGGCTTCATCCCGTCGGTCAAGGCCTTCGCCGCCGCGGTCCTCGGCGGAATCGGCAACATCCGCGGCGCGATGCTCGGCGGCCTGCTGCTCGGCATGATCGAGGCGATCGTGCCGACCTTCCCGTGGTACAAACCGGGGTTCATCGGTACGGCGTGGACCGACGTGGTCGCGTTCGTGGTGCTCGTGCTGGTGCTCATCGTCCGGCCGTCCGGCATCCTCGGGGAGCGTCTGGGGCGTGCCGCATGAGGAACTCAGGACTGTTCAACGATCACGTCAAGCGGTTGCTCGGCTGCCTCGCGGGCGGCGTGGTGCTCGCCCTGATGGTGGGCAACCAGGAAGGCGTCCAGCGCGACTTCGGCTACGCCTTCCGGGCAGCGATCTTCTCGCCGCGCCTGGTGGTCTTCCTCGGGTTCGGCCTCGCGCTGTTCGTCGCGATCACCTACTGGTCGAGGATCAGTCCCTACTTCGTCCGGCCGGGCGCCCGACCCCTCGCCGCGGGTGCGGCAGCGGTCGTTGCGTCGTACGGCCTGCTGCACTGGACCGACAGCAACCAGGTCACGGGCGGCAAGCTCGGCGCGTTGTCGAGTGCGGTCTCCGGGACCGATGGCATCTCGTCGTTCACGCGCACCTTCTTCGGCTCCGTCGTCCCGGGCACCCCGTGGCTGTTGCTGGTCGTCGTGGTCGCGCTCGGCGTGGTGTCCCTCGTCCTCAGGCTTCCCGTCCTGGCCTGGCTGGCTGCCGGGCTCGGGCTGCTCGTCGGCGTTTGGGGCTACATCGCGCAGAGCGCCGTCAGTGACTACCTCAAGACCGCGGACCACTCGACGGGCGCGCAGGTGGCGATCCTCGGGTACGCCGCCATCGCCTCCGGCTGCTTCGTGATCGCCCGTTCACAGACCGACCAGGCCGACACCGTCGGTTTCATCGAGCGCGTCTTCGGCTGGCGGCCCGGTTTCCCGCTCGCCGTTCTCGGCACCGCCGTCGGACTGGTCGCGCTGCTGACCGCGACCTGGTTCTCGCCCGCTGACCGCAACCCGCACCTCAGCGGGATGACCAACCTGTTCAGCGGTGAAGGCTTGAGCGCCATCTCCTCGGCGTACCTCAGCTGGCTCGTCTGGGTGATCTTCGTGGTCGCGCTCGCGCTCGCGTTCGCGGCGACGTACCTCTCACGGCAGGCGTTCTCGTGGGCGTCGATCGTGATCGGCCTGGGCGCGGTCGTGCTGACCCTGACCACCATGCACGAGTTCAGCTCGATCGGCGGGAAGTCGGGCTTCGACGGCGCCAACGGTCCCTGGCAGAACATCGGCGCGGGTCCGTGGATGCTCTGTGGCGCCTTCACGATGTTCGCCGGAGCCGGCTGGATCGCGCTGCGCCAGGGCAGGCGCGTCGACCCCGCTGCGCCGACCGTGGTGGCGAAGGCCGGATCGAACCTCAACCAGGTGCTGATCATCGTCGTCCTGGCCGGGGCGTTGTTCTATCCGCCGACCGCAACCCAGTTCTGGCAGACGGTGATCGTCGCCGAGATCGGCATCTACGTCCTGCTCGCGATCGGCCTCAACGTGGTCGTCGGCTGGGCCGGTCTGCTCGACCTCGGGTTCATCGCGTTCTATGCGATCGGGTCGTACACGACGGCGTACCTCACCGGGACGCTGCCGATCAAGCCGCCCGACTGGCTGCACCTGACCCCGCTGGCCGCCATCCCGTTCGCGATCGTGATCTGCCTGCTGGCAGGACTCGCGCTCGGTGCCCCGACCCTGCGGCTGCGGGGCGACTACCTCGCGATCGTCACCCTCGGATTCGGTGAGATCATCCGTATCGTCGCCGTCAACGCCGACAAGGTCACCAACGGACCCAAGGGTGCGTTCGGCATTCCGCAGCCGGTGATCCATCTCGGCCCGATCCACATCCAGTGGGGGCAGAGTGCTCTGCAGTTCTGGTATCTCCTGCTCGTCCTGATCGGTGTCACCGTGTTGTTGTTCAACCGGCTCGAGCATTCCCGGCTGGGCCGGGCGTGGGCCGCGATCCGCGAGGACGAGGTGGCCGCACAGGCGACCGGCATCAACACCACCCGGGTCAAGCTTCTCGCGTTCGCGATCGGAGCATCGACGTCCGGTGTGGCCGGGGTCTTCTTCGCCAGCCAGATCGGCTACATCAACCCCGACAACTTCCTGCTCAACAACTCGATCCTGGTGGTTGCCTACGTCGTCTTCGGTGGCATGGGCTCGCTGCCCGGAGCGATCGCCGGTGCCGCGACGCTGACCTGGCTACCCGAGTTCCTCAAGGACCAGGTGCCGGCCGAAGACAGGCAGATGTGGATCGGCGCGGTGATCTTGCTGATGATGATCTTCCGGCCAGCGGGCCTGATCCCGGCGAAGAGACGGGCCGCTGAGCTGTCCGGGTTCGACGGGGTCAAATCGGCCGAGACGGTTGCCGTACCCGCCGGAGAGGGAATGTGATGACTGCCGTGACGAGCACTGCTCCCGAGCCGACCGCGACGAACCCGGAGGTCGTCTACGACGTCAAGGACGTCACACTCCGCTTCGGCGGGGTGACCTCCCTGAACAAGGTGTCCCTGCAGATGCACCGCGGCGAGATCCTCGCGGTGATCGGACCCAACGGGGCCGGCAAGACCTCGCTGTTCAACTCCCTCACCGGTGTCTACACCCCGCAGGAGGGGTCGATCATGCTGGCCGCCCGCAAGGGCGACGAGCTGACCTCGATCCTGCACGACCCGAGGTTCTACGGCGCCCGGAAGTCCACAGCGACTCACCTGATCAACCGGCACGGTGTCGCCCGCACGTTCCAGAACATCCGGCTCTTCCCGGCGCTTACCGCGCTGGAGAACATCAAGGTGGGGGTCGAGACCCGGCAGAAGTCCGGGCCGGTCTCCGCGATGCTCGGCATGCCGTGGCAACGTCGCGAAGAGCGCGAGTCGACCGAACGCGCCTACGAGCTGCTCCGGTTCGTCGGTCTGACCGCGCGTGCCAACGACCTCGCGGGGGCCCTGGCGTACGGCGAACAGCGCCGCCTCGAGATCGCCCGGGCGCTCGGCACCGAGCCGGGCGTGATCCTCCTCGACGAGCCGGCGGCCGGCACCAACCCGGCCGAGAAACGCGAGCTCGCCGAGCTGATCCGCAGGATCAACGTCGAGGACAACGTCTCGGTGCTGCTGATCGAGCACGACATGAAGCTGGTGATGTCGATCGCGCACCGGCTGGTCGTCCTCAACTTCGGCGAGAAGATTGCCGAGGGAAAGCCGGCCGACATCCAGCGGAACCCGGCCGTCATCGCGGCGTACCTTGGCACGACCAACGACGAGCCGGAGGCGGCCACCACCGCTCAACCGGAGCCGAACACCACCGACCTGGACTCAGGGCCAGCGGCTGAGGGAGACGAGTCATGAGCCTGCTCGAGGTCGATGACATCGAGGTCCGCTACGGCGCGATCCGGGCGCTGAAGGGCGTCTCGTTCAACGTCGAGGAGGGCGAGGTGGTCGCCCTGCTCGGAGCCAACGGCGCCGGCAAGACCACCACCCAGAAAACCGTCTCCGGGATGATGACGCCCGCGCTCGGCCAGATCCGGTTCGACGGCGAGCGCATCGACGGCGTACCCGCGCACACACTGATCCACCGCGGCATCTGCCACGTCCCGGAGGGCCGCCGCGTCTTCCCGCGGATGAGCGTTGCGGAGAACCTCGACATGGGCGCGTTCCGGTTCAAGAGGCCGGACCTGCACGTGCTGGCGCGGGTGTTCGAGATGTTTCCCCGACTCAAGGAGCGCGAGACCCAGCTCGCCGGCACGCTGTCCGGCGGCGAGCAGCAGATGCTCGCGATCGGCCGGGCGCTGATGGGCAAGCCGCGGCTGCTGCTGCTCGATGAGCCCTCCATGGGCCTCGCCCCGCTGATCGTCAAACAGATCTTCGACATCGTTCGCGAGATCAACGCGAGCGGCGTCACCGTGCTGATCGTCGAGCAGAACGCCGCGCAGGCGCTCGGACTCGCCAACCGTGGCTACGTCCTGGAGACCGGTGAGGTCGTGCTGTCCGGCTCGGGCCAGGAGCTACTGGCCGACGACCGGGTCCGTGCGGCGTACCTCGGCGAGGAGATCGCGACTTCTTAGCGCTGACCCGGCTCATGTGTGCAGGTTTGCTGTACTGATCCGGCTGATCTGCACAGTTTCGACGTACGTATGAGCCGGGTCAGCGTGTTTTTGGCGTTCGTAAGAGCCGGGTCAGCGTAAGGGACTGGACTACTTGAGCCCTCGGTACGCCGGAGCCACCTCGTTGATCGCGTCACCCATCCGGTGAATGCGCAGCGCGTTGGTCGAACCAGGGATGCCGGGTGGGCTGCCCGCGATGATCACCACGAGGTCGCCCTCCTTGACCCGGCCGATCTGGAGCAGCTGCTCGTCGACCTGGCGGACCATCTGGTCGGTGTGCTCGACGGTGCTGGTCTTGAAGGTCTCAACTCCCCAGGTCAGCGCGAGCTGCGAGCGAACCACGGCCTCGGGGGTGAAGGCGAGCACCGGGATCGGACCGCGGTATCGCGCCAGCCGGCGGGCCGAGTCGCCACTCTGGGTGAACGCGACGAGGTGCGTCGCGCCGACACGCTCGGCGACCTCGGCGGCAGCCTTGGCGATCACGCCACCACGGGTCTTCGGCTGCCAGTCGATCGCGGCCATGTGGTTGAGCTCGTGGTCCTCGGTGGACACAATGATGCGGGCCATCGTCTCGACCGTCTCGATGGGGTACTCCCCCACGCTGGTCTCGCCGGACAGCATCACCGCGTCCGCGCCGTCGAGTACGGCGTTGGCGACATCTGAGGCCTCGGCGCGTGTCGGAGCAGGGTTGCTGATCATGGACTCGAGCATCTGCGTCGCGACGATCACCGGCTTGGCGTTGCGCCGGGCCTTCTCCACGACCCGCTTCTGCAGGAACGGCACGTCCTCGAGTGGGCACTCCACGCCGAGGTCCCCGCGCGCCACCATGAAGGCGTCGAACGCCTCGATGATCTCGTCGAGGTTGTCAATCGCCTGTGGCTTCTCGATCTTGGCGATGACCGGGAGCATCACGCCTTCTTCGCGCATGATCCTCCGGACGTCCTCGGCATCGGCGGCCGACCGCACGAACGAGAGCGCGATGTAGTCGACCCTCAGGTGCAGCGCCCAGCGCAGGTCCTCAATGTCCTTCTCCGACATCGCCGGAACGCTCACGGGAACGCCGGGAAGGTTGATGCCCTTGTGGTTGCTGATCCGGCCACCGGTCACGACGACGGTGTGCACGTCAGGCCCCTCGACCGCCGTCACCCGCAGCCGTACCTTGCCGTCGTCGATCAGGATCTGGTCGCCCTCGGCGACATCGCCCGGCAGCCCCTTGTAGGTCGTCGAGGCGATCTCGTTGTCACCGGGCACGTCCCGGGTGGTGATCGTGAACGACTGGCCGGACTGGATCCGGGTCGAGCCCTGGGCGAACTCACCGAGCCTGATCTTCGGGCCCTGCAGGTCGACGAAGATGCCGACGCCGTGGCCGCTCTCGTCGGACGCCGCGCGGACCATCTTGTAGATGGCCTCGTGGTCGGCGTACGTTCCGTGGCTCAGGTTGAGCCGAGCGACATCCATCCCGGCATCGACAAGCTCACGAATCTTCTCCGGTGTTGATGTGGCAGGCCCGAGGGTGCACACGATCTTGGCTCTTCGCACCCCGCCAACCTACCGGGAAATGGAACGATCCAACACAGAATCGCCGACCCGTCACAACTTCACGACTCGACATCGCTGACCCGGCAGAAGTTCACGCCGGAACCACATCGACCAGCTTGAGTCCACAGCCGGGTTGTCGTCACAGCGTGTCCACAGCGATCCACGGACCCTTTCTCGCAAAAGCCGAAGCCAACAATGCTGCCCGGATGAAACTCTCTCTGGATGAGCTCACCGTCCTCGACGACTTTCCCCTAGCCCTCGATGCGCCGTTCACTACTGCTCAAGCAAGATCGCAGGGAATCACGCCGAACCAGCTCTCCCGGCTGACCGAGGCGGGGTTTCTACGACGGATTCTCCGGGGCGTCTACGTGGCGACCCAGGTCCCCGACACCAGACAACTGCGCGCAGCAGCCCTCAGACTGGTCGTCCCGGCGAATGCCGTCGTCACCGATCGAACAGCCGGTTGGCTTCTCGGCGCACGACGGATCGACGCGCCGAACGCCCATCTTGAGATTCCGCCGCTCTCCGTGTTCAGCACACGTGCCGGGCTGAGGCTCCGAAACGACCTGTGCGTCAGCGGCGAGCGTCGACTGCTCAAACAAGACATCACTGAAATCGATGGAGTTCGCGTCACCACTCCGCTCCGAACGGCTTGTGACCTGGGAAGGTTGCTCCATCGCGACCAAGCCATCGCCGCGCTCGACTCGTTGTCGCGACTCCGGGCATTCAGCCGCGCCGAGCTCATTGCCGAAATAGCGCGGTTCCGCGGATATCGAGGTGTCAGGACCCTGCGCCCACTCGCTCACCTCGTCGATGGCAGATCCGAGTCACCGAGTGAGTCTGTTCTCCGGCTGCGGTGGCTCGACTGCCCGAGCCTGCCGAAGCCGGAGCCTCAGGTGCCAGTCGCAGGGCCGAACGGTACGACGTACTGGCTCGACCTCGGTGTCGAAGAATTGCGTTTTGGCGCCGAGTACGACGGTGCAGAATTCCACTCCTCGGATGAAGACCGTGCGCACGACGAGGACCGGCGCAACTGGATGCGACGAAATCTCGGCTGGACGATCGAGGTGTTCCGCCGCGAGAGCATCTATGGTCAGCACCAAGATGTTCAGGAACGGCTACGCGCAGGCATCCGCTCCGCTCGGCGCCAACTCGGCGTGAACTTCTGCCGGGTCGAGGACGGGGCGGCGTGAACTTCTGCCGGGTCGGCGATCAGGCGGTCAGTGGGCGCTCGGTCGGGGGGATCGGCGCCGGTAGCGTGGTGGCGCCGGTGAGGAAGGTGTCGACCGCGGCAGCAGCCGAACGCCCTTCGGCGATCGCCCACACGATCAGCGACTGACCGCGACCCGCGTCGCCGGCGACGTACACCCCGTCGACCGAGGACTTGTAGGTCTTGTCCCGGGCCACGTTGCCACGCTCGTCGAGCTCGACGCCGAGCTGGTCGATCAGGCCGGCCCGCTCCGGTCCGGTGAAGCCCATCGCGAAGAGGACCAGCTCGGCCGGGATCTCGCGCTCGGTGCCCTGGACCTCTTCGAACTTGCCGCCCTCGAACTTCACCTCGACCAGGCGGAGCGCCCGGACGTTGCCGTTGTCGTCGGCGAGGAACTCCTTGGTCGAGACGGCATAGACACGATCGCCGGCCTCTTCGTGCGCGGAGGAGACCCGGAACGTCATCGGGTACGTCGGCCAGGGCTGGTCGGCCGGGCGGTCCTCGCCGGGCTGCGGCAGGATCTCCAGCTGCGTGATCGACTTGGCGTTCTGCCGGATCGACGTACCGAGACAGTCGGCTCCGGTGTCACCGCCACCGATGATGACCACGTTCTTGCCATCAGCCCGGATCTGGTCGGGGACCTTCTCGCCAAGGGAGACGCGGTTGGACTGCGGCAGGAACTCCATCGCCTGGTGGATGCCGCCGAGCTCCCGGCCCGCGATCGGCAGGTCGCGGGCCTCGGTGGCACCCATCGCGAGCACCACTGCGTCATAGCGGTCGCGAAGCGCAGCACCGGTCAG
The DNA here is from genome assembly GCA_025965195.1 of Marmoricola sp. Taxonomy (GTDB): domain Bacteria; phylum Actinomycetota; class Actinomycetes; order Propionibacteriales; family Nocardioidaceae; genus Marmoricola. The sequence goes on along the minus strand of JAOPXK010000119.1, from coordinate 813 downwards.
GTCGCCACCGACGTTGATGCCGGCGCGGAAGATCGTGCCCTCCCGGCGCATCTGGTCGAGGCGCTTGTCGAGGACCTTCTTCTCCATCTTGAACTCGGGGATGCCGTAGCGCAGCAGGCCACCGATCTTGTCGGCACGCTCATAGACCGCGACGGTGTGCCCGGCCCGGGTCAGCTGCTGGGCAGCAGCCAGGCCTGCGGGACCGGAGCCGATCACCGCAACGGTCTTGCCCGAGAGCCACTCCGGCGGCTGTGGGCGTACGGCGCCGGACTCCCAGGCGCGGTCGATGATCGCGACCTCGACGTTCTTGATCGTGACGGGGTCCTGGTTGATGCCGAGCACGCACGAGGTCTCGCACGGCGCCGGGCACAACCGGCCGGTGAACTCGGGGAAGTTGTTCGTGGCGTGCAGCCGCTCGATCGCACCGTCCCAGTCATCACGCCAGACCAGGTCGTTCCACTCGGGAATGATGTTTCCCAGCGGGCACCCCTGGTGACAGAACGGGATGCCGCAGTCCATGCAGCGCCCCGCCTGGGTCTTGATGATCGGCAGCAACGCGCGACCGGGTCCACCGGGGTAGACCTCGTTCCAGTCGTGGATCCGCTCCTCCACCGGGCGCCGCTCGGCGACCTCGCGCCCGTACTTGAGGAATCCCTTCGGGTCAGCCATGCCGAACGTCCTCCGTCATCGCGCTCGCGATCTCGCATCGTGTCTCAGCCATGGAGGGCCTCCATCATCGCGTGAGCCGTCTCGTTCTCGTCGAGGCCGTCGGCCTCGGCCTTGGCCTTGACCTCGAGCGACTTGCGGTAGTCG
>JAOPXK010000183.1 GCA_025965195.1 Marmoricola sp. | reverse complement strand
GAGCAGTTGAACATCCTTGCAGGCAAGCATGGAGTCGGGCGCATCGATGTGGTCGAGGATCGCCTCGTCGGTATCAAGAGCCGTGAGGTGTACGAGGCTCCGGCTGCAATGGCCCTCATCGCGGCTCACGAGGCGCTCGAATCTTTGACGCTCGAGCGTGACGTCAACCGCTTCAAGCGCGGCGTAGAGGCCGAGTGGTCGAATCTCGTCTACGACGGCCTCTGGTTCTCAGGGCTGAAGCGCAGCCTCGATGTCTTCATCGATGACACGCAGAAGCACGTGAGTGGCGACATCCGGTTGAAGCTCGAGGGCGGTCGCGCGGTGGTCACCGGGCAGCGCAGCGAGGAGAGCCTCTACGACTTCAGCCTCGCCACGTACGACACCGGCGACACGTTCGACCAGTCGCTCTCCAAGGGCTTCATCGAAATCTGGTCGCTGCCCTCGAAGATCTCGGCGCGCCGCGACCTGGGGTCGGCTGGCTGATCGTGACGACGTCGAACAGAGGCTCCCTGTGGGGCGCCCGCTTTGCGGACGGGCCGTCGCCGGAACTGGCGGCGCTCAGCAAGTCGACGCAATTCGACTGGCAGCTCTACCCATACGACCTGGCGGGTTCGCGGGCGCACGCCAAGGCCCTCGCTGCCGCCGGGTATCTGACCGCCGACGAGCTCGAGCGCATGCTCGATGCGCTCGGTGAGTTGCTCCGCCGCATCGATGACGGCGAGTTCGTGGCGCTCCCAGCCGACGAGGATGTCCACTTCGCACTCGAACGTGGACTCGTGGAGATTGCCGGGCCAGCCCTCGGCGGCAAACTCCGAGCAGGCCGGAGCCGCAACGACCAGATCGCCACGCTCATTCGGCTGTACCTGCTCGATCACGCCTCGCGCATCGAGCACCTCGTAGTCCAGTTGATAGACGCGATCGTGGCGCAGGCGGAGGCAGCAGGCGATGCACCGATGCCGGGTCGAACACACATGCAGCACGCCCAGCCGGTTCTCCTGGCGCACCACCTGCTCGCGTATGCGTGGCCGCTCGTGCGGTGTCTCGAACGGCTCCGTGACTGGCGAGTGCGGGCATCCGTCTCGCCGTATGGCGGGGGAGCGCTCGCCGGCAACGGCTTCGGACTCGACGTCGACCTGGTCGCGCGCGAGCTCGGGCTGTCGGGGCCGGCCGAGAATTCGATGGACGCAACGGCCAGCCGCGACGTCGTCGCTGAATTCGCCTATCTCTGCGCCCAGCTCGGTGTCGACCTGTCGCGGTTCTCGGAAGACATCATCATCTGGGCCACCAAGGAGTTTGGTTTCGTGAAGCTCCACGACGCCTACTCAACGGGGTCATCCATCATGCCGCAGAAGAAGAACCCCGACATCGCGGAGCTCGCGCGGGGAAAGGCCGGCCGCCTGATCGGCAACCTCACCGGCCTGCTTGCAACGTTCAAGGGCCTGCCGCTGGCCTATGACCGTGACCTGCAGGAAGACAAGGAGCCGGTCTTCGACTCCGTCGCAACGCTGGAGGTCGTGCTGCCTGCGTTCACCGGGATGGTTGCCACCCTCGAGTTCGATCATGCTCGCCTTGCCGCGCTGGCGCCTGCGGGATTCGCACTTGCAACGGATGTCGCCGACTGGCTCGTGCGCCAGGGCGTCCCGTTTCGCGAGGCGCACGAGACAAGCGGAGCGCTAGTGCGGTTCTGTGAGGAGAACGGGCTGGAACTCGCCGAGCCGACGGATGAGCAGTACAGCACGATTTCTCCCACATTGACGCCCGACCTCCGCGCATCGCTTACTGTTGACGCATCGCTCGCGGCGCGCTCGTCTCCCGGGGGCACCGCGCCGGTCCGTGTGGCCGAGCAGATTTCGTCACTCACCCGCAGAGTGCGCGACCTAGAGAAGGCCAAGTCATGACGCTCCAGAAAGACCAGCCGAAGCCCCCGCAGAACCGCACGCAGAAGATCGTCATGTATTCGGTCTTTGGCGTCGCGGCCGCCATGCTCGTCGCCGCCATCGTGCTCGCGATCGTCTCGGGCGCCCACCTGTTCTAGTGTTCGATCGCGCTCTGCTCGAACGACCGTCCATCGAGGTAGCGCCGCTTCTTCTCGGCGCAATCGTGCACTCCCGCGGCGTCTCCGTGCGCCTGACGGAGGTCGAGGCGTATCTCGGCGAACTCGACCCCGGTTCGCACGCTTTCCGGGGTCTCACGCCTCGCAATTCCGTCATGTACGGCGAAGCCGGTCGCCTCTACACGTACTTCACCTACGGCATGCACGTGTGCGCCAACGTGATCTGCTCGCCGGTCGGCGTTGCATCCGGAGTGCTGCTGCGGGCCGGTGAGGTGATCGACGGCATCGACACAGCCCGCGAACGCCGTACGACAAGCAAACTGGATGCGGACCTCGCGCGTGGCCCCGCCCGGCTCGCGGTGGCGCTCGGCATCACGCTCGGTGACAACGGCGATGACCTCGAGTCGGGGGCTGTGACGCTGGAGCTTGCGTCGGCACCCGTCGAATTTCTCACAGGACCACGCACCGGCGTCTCGGGTGCCGGCGGA
>JAOPXK010000106.1 GCA_025965195.1 Marmoricola sp. | reverse complement strand
AGGACACCGACCCGGTGCAGTGGCAGGTGCTGGACCGGGCGTTCTCCGGCCACGCCACGATGGTGTTGATCGGCGATCCGAAGCAGGCGATCTACGCGTTCCGCGGTGGCGACGTGACCACCTACCTCGCGGCCGCGGACACCGCGACGAAGCACGCGACCCTGAACGTCAACCGGCGCAGCGACGAGGCACTGCTCGACTCGATGCAGAAGGTGCTCGGCGGGGCCGCACTCGGAGACCCGAAGATCGTCGTCCATGGGGTGACGGCGGCCCATCCCGACTCACGGCTGGTCGGTGCACCGAGCGCGGCACCGTTCCGGTTGCGGATGGTGGATCGCGAGCGGTTCGACGTGAGACCCGGCAAGGGCGTGCCGATCGGTGAGCTCCGTTCGCACGTCGCGAAGGACCTCGCCCTCGACGTCAAGGCACTCCTCGCCGCGAGTCCGACCTTCGACGGACGGCCGCTGCAGCCACGGGACGTCGCCGTACTCTGCTCGACCAACGTGCAGTGCCAGGCGGCCTGGCAGGGCCTTGCAGACGCCGGCATTCCAGCCGTCATCGCCGGCGCCGGCAGCGTGTTCAAGACCGACGGCGCGGCCGTCTGGCTGAGCCTTCTCGAGGCGATGGAGCAGCCGCACCGATCCTCCCGCGTCCGTGCCGCCGGGTTGACCTCGTTCTTCGGTCACACGGCCGCCGAGCTGGACGAAGCGGGTGATGCGGTCACGGACGCGATCGCCGAGACGGTGCGGGACTGGTCCGACCTGTTCCGGCAGCGCGGGGTGGCCGCAGTCTTCGAGGCGGCGACGTCGGCGAACGGTGTCCTCGCCCGACTGCTCTCGCAGGTGGACGGCGAGCGCCTCGCCACCGATCTGCGTCACACCGCCGAGTCCCTGCACGACGTCGCGACTCGCGAACGGCTCGGCCTGGTCGCGCTGGTCGGCTGGCTGCGCGAGCAGATGGCCGAGGACAAGCAGTCGGTCTCCGGTGCCCGGACCCGACGCCTGGACAGCGATGCCGCTGCCGTCCAGATCCTCACCATCCACGGCAGCAAGGGACTGCAGTTCCCGGTCGTCTATCTGCCGAGCGTGTGCGACCGCTTTCCCCGGACGCCCGAGGTTCCACTCTTCCACGACGAGCACGGGCGACGCTGCATCGATGTCGGCGGCAGCCAGGCGGTGCGGGCCAACATCGGCCGGGCCGTCGAGGAGCTCGCGGGGGAAGACCTGCGCCTGCTGTACGTCGCGATGACGCGCGCGCAGTCGCAGCTGGTGACCTGGTGGTTCCCCAACGACAAGAACACCATCCACTCGGCCCTGCACCGGATGCTCTTCGGGCGTGGGCCGGGTCAACCCGATGTCCCGACCGGGCCGCCGCTGCCGACCGACGAGCACGCGCGCGAGATCGGCCGGCGCTGGGAGGCAGCCGGTGGCCCCGTCCTCGAAGGGTCCGAGTGGCAGCTCTCCCTCGAGCCGAGGCTGGCGGCGTCATCAGATCCCTTGTCTGTCAGGCAATTCACCCGGAAGGTCGACACCGCCTGGCGGCGTACGTCGTACTCCGCCCTCAGCAGCGCAGCCACCGCAGCCGCAGACCAGAGCACCCTGCAGGTCGGCAGCGAGCCGGAGAACCCGCCGCGCGATGACGAGCCCGACCTCCCGGTGCTGACCGCTGTGCTGACCTCGGCGATCGGCCCGACCCCGGTGGTCGAGCCCGTCGAGACCACAGTCGTCTCCCCGATGGCCACCCTCCCGGTCGGCGCGACGTTCGGATCGCTGGTGCACGCCGTCCTCGAGCACACCGATCCGGCCGCGCCCGATCAGGGCGGCGACCTCCGCGCCGAGGTGCTGCATCACATCGACGAGCAGCTGGTCCGCTGGCCGGTCGAGCTCGACCGCGAGGTGCTCGCCGACGCGGTGGTCGCGATCTGCGACAGCCCGCTGGGGCCCCTTGCGCCCGGGGCGACGCTGCGTCAGCTCGGCCGAGCCGACCGGATGTGCGAGCTCGACTTCGAGCTGCCACTGGCTGGAGGGGACGACCGGTCCTATGCCGCCGGGCACGGCAGCCTGCGTGACCTCGGTGGCCTCCTCCGCCGGCACCTGCAGCCCGGCGACCCGCTGCTGCCCTACGCCGACGCGGTCGACGACGACGCCCATGCCCAGCAGGAGCTCGTCGGGTACCTCTCCGGTTCGGTCGATGTCGTGCTGAGGGTCGGCGGGCGCTTCGTGGTTGTCGACTACAAGACCAACTGGCTCGGCGGCTTCGACGAGGACCAGCCGCTGACGGCAGCCGCCTACCGGCCGGCCGCGCTCGCGGAGGCGATGACGCACTCGAGCTATCCCTTGCAGGCCTTGCTGTACGCCGTGGTGCTGCACCGCTTCCTGCGTTGGCGGCTGCCCGGCTACCGGCCCGAGGACCACTTCGGCGGCGTGGTGTACCTCTACCTCCGCGGCATGTGTGGCCCCAAGACTCCGGTCATCGACGGCGAGCCGTGCGGGGTCTTCAGCTGGCGGCCACCGATCGCGCTCGTCGAAGAGCTCTCGGACCTGCTCGACGGGCTCCGCCCGCAGGGAGCGGTGGCATGACAGTCGTCGAGGACGAGTTCGACCGTCGTCTGGTGCTCTCCGCGACCGGTGCACTCAAGGAGTTCAACGATGCGGGGGTGCTCTCCGCTGCCGACGTACATGTCGCGCAACGCCTTGCCCGCTTGGGCGATGAGCACGATGAGCGGGTGCTCCTCGCGGCCGCGCTGGTGGTGCGGGCCGTGCGCAGCGGGTCGGTCTGCCTCGACCTCGCAACGGTTCGCGAGATCGACCCGGCACTGCCCTGGCCGGACCACGACGCCTGGCTCGAGGCGCTCAGCGACAGCGAGCTCGTCGGCGACGGCCGGGTGCTGGTGTGGGACGGGGCGTTGCTCTACCTCGACCGCTACTGGCAGGAGGAGGGTCAGGTCTGCGCCGACCTGCTTGCACGCCGGGCCACCGTCGCGCCTGTCCTCGACGAGGCCGCGCTGACGGCCGCGCTGGCGGAGTACTTCCCGACATCCGGGTACGACGACCAGCGCGCAGCCGTCGAGACCGCCTGCCGGCACTGGACCACGGTGATCACCGGCGGACCTGGCACCGGGAAGACGACCACGATCGCCCGGCTGCTGGGGGTGCTCAGTGAGATCAGCGATCAGCCGCTACGGATCGCGCTCGCAGCTCCGACAGGCAAGGCGTCGGCCCGGATGGCCCAGGCGGTCCGGGCGGCCGTCCACCACGAGAGCTTTCCCGCGGCGCACCGCGCGCAGCTGGGCGGGCTCGAAGGGGTCACGATGCACCGGCTGCTCGGCAGCCGACCGGACAACCGCACCCGCTTCCGTCGCAACCGCGGCAACCGGCTGCCGCACGACGTCGTCGTGATCGACGAGACCTCGATGGTGTCGCTGACGATGATGGCCCGGCTGATCGAGGCGGTCAGGCCTGACGCCCGGCTGATCCTGGTGGGGGACTCCGACCAGCTGGCCTCGGTCGACGCGGGCGCGGTCCTCAAGGACCTGGTGATCGGCCTTCGCGAGCTCAGCGACCCGGCCGTGAGCGAGCTCGGCCCGACCCGGCGGTTCGGCAAGGAGATCGGTGACCTGGCGGAGGCGATCCGGGACGGCGAGGTCGAGACCGTGCTGTCCCTGCTGAGGGCCGGGACTGCCGAGGTGTCCCTGCTCGAGCCGGACCAGCTGCACGACGTACTCCTGCCGCCGGCGCTTGCCCTCAGGCAGGCCTGCGAAGCGGGCGACCGGGTTGCCGCCGTCGCGGCGCTCGACGCGCACCGGCTGTTGTGCGCGCACCGGGACGGCCCCTACGGCGTCGCCTGGTGGAACCGTCAGCTCGAACGCTGGCTGATGGAGTCGACCGGCACCGACTGGCTTCCGCAGTGGTACGCCGGACAGCCGTTGATCGTGAACACCAACGACTACGGCCTCGATCTCTTCAACGGCGACACCGGCGTGGTCTGCCGGGACCCGGAGGCGCCGACGGGGCTCCTCGCTCTGATCGCCAACGGTGCCGACGCCGAGGGCAAGGCGTTCTCGCTGACCCGGATGGCCGACGTGTCCACCGCGCATGCGATGACCGTGCACCGCAGTCAGGGCAGCCAGTTCGAAGAGGTCACCGTGCTGCTCCCCGAGCCGGACTCACGGGTGCTCACCCGTGAGCTCTTCTATACCGCCGTCACCCGGGCGAAGACCCGAGTGCGGGTCGTGGCGACCGAGGAGTCCGTGCGCGCGGCGGTTGCCCGCCGCGCACAGCGCGCGACCGGGCTCGCCCAGCGTCTCGGGGGCTAGTTCAGCTAGTCGCTGATCGGCTCGAGAAGGAAGACCGGGATCTGCCGGTCGGTCTTCTTCTGGTACTCGCCGTACGTCGGCCAGGTCTTGACCGCGAGGTCCCACCACGGGGCGCGCTCTTCGCCGTCGACGATCCGAGCCCGGTAGTCCTTCTTGACCGGACCGTCCTGCAGCTCGACCTCGGGGTGCGCGACGTAGTTGTGGTACCACTCGGGGTTCTCCGGCGCGCCGCCCTTCGACGCGACGACCACATAGGTCCCGTCGCGCTCCACGCGCATGACCGGGTTCTTGCGGATCTTGCCGGATTTCGCGCCGATCCCCGTGATGACGACGATCGGGTCACCGTTGAGCTGATTGCCCTCGGCGCCGTTCGTCGACTCGAACAGTTCGACGTTCTCGCGGACCCAGTCACTCTTGCTGGGCTCGTACTCTCCATTTAGTGCCATACCTGAACAATGCCACGGTGGCACGGATCATTCCGCGTCTCAGACGGCGGCCCGTTCGAGCGCGCCGTCGATGTCCCGCAGGAGCGCGGACTTCGACTTCGCGCCGATGATCGAGGTGACTGGCCGGCCGCCGACGAAGAGCAGCATGGTCGGCAGGCCGAGCACCTTGTAGTTGGTGGAGATCTCCGGGTTCTCGTCGGAGTTCAGCTTCAGGACGGTCAGGCCCGGCCGCTCGTCGTCGATCTGCTCGAGCACCTTGGCGATCTGATGGCACGGGCCGCACCACTGCGCCCAGAACTCCAGCAGCACGGGCCCTTCGGCCATCAGCACCGTCTCGTCAAAGGTCTTGTCGGTCACTTCCTGGATCTTGCTCATCTGGCCCTGGCTTTCTCGGGGTAGGTCTCTGCATCGGAAAGGAGGTCGGTCAGTCGCGCCCGCAGCTCGGTCAGCTCGGCGATCCGGTCGTCGACGGCGGCGATGCGGGTGCGGTACGCCGACAGTGACGCCGGACAGACGTCGGCCCGGTCGTTTCCGGCCCGCAGGCACTCGACGAACGGATAGGTCTGCTCCGCGGTCAGTCCGAGGGACAGCAGCGCCTTCACCTCCCGCACGACGGCAACGTCCTCGTCGCCGTACGTCCGGTAGCCGTTGGCGGCCCGTCCCGGCTGCACCAGCCCGCGCGACTCGTAGTACCGAACCGCCCGCACCGTCACCCCGGCCCGTTCCGCCAGATCACCGATGTGCACGAACCCTCCTCCTCAAGAACGACCGTAAACCTTCACCCCAGCGTCAAGGTCAAGCCCGCCGCGAACATTCCCCTGACATGTTGAGTTGGGTGTTGGTCACCATTGAGTTGGGCCTCGGTTACACCGGCGCGCGTAACCGAGGCCCAAGTGAACGGTGACTGAGGCCCAACTCAACGGATGGGGCGGCAGCGATAACCTGCGGCGCATGAGTGCAATCGAGGGAGTCTCGGAGATCTTCGATGCCGGGGACTGGCAGCACGTCCCGGGTTTCGAGAATCTGACGGACGTCACCTACCACCGGGCGAAGGCGCACGGCACGGTCCGGATCGCCTTCGACCGCCCGGACATCCTCAACGCGTTCCGGCCCGGCACCGTCGACGAGCTGCTCCGGGTGCTCGAGCACGCGCGGATCTCCAGCGACGTCGGCTGCGTGCTGCTGACCGGCAACGGGCCCTCCGCCAAGAACGGCAAGTGGGCGTTCTGCTCCGGCGGCGACCAGCGGATCCGCGGCAGGGCCGGCTACCAGTACGCCGCTGGCGAGACCGCCGAGACCGTGGACAAGGCGCGGCTGGGGCGGCTGCACATCCTCGAGTGCCAGCGGCTGATCCGGTTCATGCCCAAGATCGTGATCTGCGTGGTGCCGGGTTGGACCGCCGGCGGCGGGCACAGCCTGCACGTCGTCTGCGACCTGACCCTGGCCAGCCGCGAGGAGGCGCACTTCAAGCAGACCGACGCCGACGTCGGCTCGTTCGACGGCGGCTTCGGCTCGGCGTACCTGGCGCGGCAGGTCGGCCAGAAGTTCGCCCGCGAGATCTTCTTCCTCGGCCAGGAGTACTCCGCCGACGACGGCGTCCGGATGGGCACCGTCAACAAGGCCGTGCCGCACGCCGACCTCGAGGTCACCGCGCTCGAGTGGGGCCGGCTGGTCAACGGCAAGTCGCCGACCGCCCAGCGGATGCTCAAGTACTCGTTCAACGCGATCGACGACGGGCTCGTCGGCCAGCAGCTGTTCGCCGGTGAGTCGACGCGCCTGGCGTACATGACCGACGAGGCGCAGGAGGGCCGCGACCAGTTCCTCGAGAAGCGCGAGCCCGACTGGTCGCCGTACCCCTGGTACTACTGAGCGGGCGTTCCCCCGGTCTAGGGCACGGGGAAGTCTCGAGGCGCTCCTTCGCCGGTGGAGCCGTCGACCGCTTCGCGGAGGAGGTCGGCGTGGCCGGTGTGGCGGGCGTATTCCTCGATGACGTCGGCCAGCAGCCGGCGCAGACTCATCCCGCTGTGGGTCGTCTGGTCCAGCCCATCGTTCGACAGCGCCTCGGCGAGCGAGACTCTGGAGCGGTGCACCGCATCTGCCCACAGGGCGCGCAGGGCCGACGGGGTGTCGTCGTCGCTGCGCCACGGCCAGTCCTCCCAGTCCGTCTCGAGATCGAGCCGGTCGAACGGCGCGACGACCGGCCGATCCGCAAGCCGGTGCTGGAAGTACAGCTCCTCGACCCAGGCCAGGTGCCTGAGCAGGCCGGCCAACGTCAGCGACGAGGGGGCGAGTCGCAGGGCCATGCCGTCGGCACCGATGCCGGCGCACTTCCAGGCAAAGGTGAGCCGGTTCCGCTCCAACGTGATCAGGGCAGTGTCGACCTCGTCACCGTGAAGGAACTTCTCCACGTCCCAGTCCGCCGGCTGGCCCGCGATGAAGTCCAGGGGGCTGGTCATGGTCGGCGCTCATCGGCGACGACCGGCGCCAGAACGGCAATCATGCGGGTGGATCGTACGCCGACCAGAGGACAGCCCC
>JAOPXK010000138.1 GCA_025965195.1 Marmoricola sp. | reverse complement strand
CTCGACCCATTCCGCGAGAACGAGTCACCATGCCCTACAACCTAATGCAGACATTGGCCGACGTCCCCAAGATCACTGACAACGTCGATCCCGCCCCAATCGAGCAATCGCTCAAACAAGTTCAAACCGGTCTCGCCGGAGACAACGTCAACTCGATTTCAGCGATCATCAACGCCGGAAACGCGGTGATGACCACGGTCGACAGGCAACGTGGCCAAATCACTGAAATCCTCAATCTCTCAGACGAATACATTCATGCACTCAGTGATTTCACCGACGAACTCAAAAGCCTCGTGCGCAAGATCTCCATCCTGGAACAGACTCTTGCGATCTACAGCGACGGGTTCGGAAGCGCTCTCAAAGGCATGGGTGACGCCCTCGACGGCCTATCACCCGTCGCGATCTTCTATAAGAACCATCGCGACGATTTCCTCGAAAAGGTTCGCAACTGGGTCAAAAAAGCGACCTACTGGTCGGAACGCAACGGTGTCATCGTCCGCGCGCTGCGACTTATCCACGGCAAGATCGAGCGCGTACTCGACGCTCAGAACGCGCCGCCGGAGTTTCTGGCCACAGATCTCTGTATGCCGGTCCCAGGAAAGGCGTGCTGATGACTGCGTCCATCAAGCGTCGGGCTCTGCGCATTGCAGCACTGACCACCGCGGCCGGCATCACGATGATGACCGCCGGCTCGTGCGCCCAGTACTCGAACAATCGCAGCACGGCCTACTGTGCGCTGCTACCTGACAGTGTCGGACTCTACGTCGGCAATCCCGTCACCCAGATGGGATACCAGATCGGCAAAGTCACGACGATCAATCCCGGAACGACCGACGTGCGCGTCGAATTCACGATGAACTCACCACGCCCCTTGCCCAGTGACGTGAAAGCGATCATCAGATCGACGTCCATCCTGGCTGACCGCTCACTGGAACTGGTCGGCAACTACGAAGCCGGGCCGCAACTAGCAGCCGGCGGATGCATTCCGCTGAACCGCTCGTCGACACCGAAGAGCTTGTCGGAGGTAATCGGCTCTGCCACACAATTCATCAACTCCGTTAACCCCGACGGCTCAAGTAACCTCGGCGACGTCGTCAAAGGCCTGGACCAAGCCACCCAAGGCGCCGGCACCGGGATCAACCAGCTCCTCACGACATCGTCGGCGGTTCTGGATAGCCCGGACCAAGCAATCGATGACATCTCCTCAATCACAACCAATCTCGGTCATCTAACTTCGGTACTCACTGAAATTCGAGGCCCGCTCAAAGAGATCCTGCAGAACGCCGAACAGACCACCCCCGATGGCATCAAGGCGCTCGATGGCGGCTACCGGCTCACCGCGACGACCATCCCTCTGGTCGGCCTGGTCTCCGACCTCGAAACAAACCTCGGGGGAGAGATCCAGTTCCTGCTCGACGCCGTAGGAGTGGCTTTGAGGAAGGGCAGCGCGCACGCACCCCGCCTTGCCAACCTGCTGAACCCTGTCCCATGGTGGATCAACACCCTCGCCAACAATGTGAACAACCGAACCTGGAATCTGCTTCGATACCGGCCACCCCTCTACCGAATACAAACCCCCGATGGCATTGCTCTCTGCAACATCATGAATGCGTCCACACCCGGTAGCTGCGCCAACGTGCAGGGCCAGCCCTATGCGGCCGATGTAGCGCTCCTGCAGTACGTACTGACCGAGGCGGCCAATCGATGAATAGTCGGATATTCAGACTGATCGCCACGGTCATCGTCGGCGTCACCCTGTCGTCGTGTGCATCGATCAACGTCGATGCCCTGCCACAGCCAGGCAACGCCTACACCGACGGGTACGACATCACGATCGAATTCGCGAGCGTGCTCAATCTGCCGACGCGGGCCAAAGTCGTCATGGACGGCACGAATATCGGCGTCGTCACCAATGTGGCCGTGACGAGCAAGCACGTCGACGTCACCGCCCGCATCAACCGCAACGTTGAGGTACCCACCGACATCCGCGCCGCATTGCAACAAGCAACAGTGCTCGGCGACATCTACGTCTCCCTAGATCGACCGGCCACCGACCGGGCAACGGCGCCAGCGCTGTTACCGGGCGGCCGCATCGAGCTGGACAACACGGTATCGCCTCCCCAGCTGGAAGACACCATCGCCACCATGGCCAACTTCGTCTCGAGCGGATCCATCCAGCGAGTGCAAGACACCATCATCGGGCTCAACCGTGTAACCCCGTCGGGTGACCAGGCACGCACCATCGCGTCCCGCGTGGCCGTGGACCTGTCGGACCTGTCGAACAACATGAGCCTCGTCGACCAATTGCTCCAAGGAGCGTCGGGGACAGCAGCCTTGCTAAACAACCGGCGGCCTTCCCTTCAATATTTCCTGTCCCCGAACGGCTTGAAGGGTTTCGACCGAACAACCCAGAGCCTCGGCTATGTCGGCACCCTCCTGCCCTCGTTGGGCAGCGTCTATAGCCAGGGGTATTGGCTTCTGCCGCTTCTGCGGTCGCTCGGCGGCGCAGTGGGGGCCATGCAACGAGACAAGCAAGGATTCGAAGCCGAGGTGCCGGCGTGGCAACGGCTGTTCTACGAAGACTTCCTTCCGCAAGACAAACACCCGGCGATGAACATCACGTCCATTGTTGGTCCAGACGGCCGCGAACTGTCGGGCAACGTCCAAGACGTGCTCAGGATCCTGGGAGCTACACCATGAGGGTGCGAGACCTCCTGTCCTTCATCACATTCGGAGTGATGATTGCCTTAACAATCGCCTATGCCGGTTCACTGGGTATCCGGGTTGGCCTACCCCCGCACCGCACCGACTTATCCATGACGGTCACCGACGCCAACAGCCTGGTGGAGGGTTCCA
>JAOPXK010000195.1 GCA_025965195.1 Marmoricola sp. | reverse complement strand
CCTTCGCTCAGAAATTGCTCTTAAAACACACCTCCTCGTCCATACTACCCCCGCCTACTAACACCATTCCAGCCATTCACCCATCAAATAACGAATTTCCTTATGCTCCTGTCAAGTTCTCGGTCATCAATGATTGTCGACGCCATTTTTTAGGTAACATTAGCACGCTCTAGACTGTACTTGCATGTCAGCTTTGTTAAGATCAAAACACCATCTCTCCAAACACTTCACAGTTTTAGAGGTCTCGGAACATCAAAACACCAAAAAACACATAGGGATGCAGACCCTCGCTGCCCATAAATAATTTGCAGACCCTCGCTGCCCATTTTTCCGCAGACCCATGCTGCTCAATTGCAGACCCTCGCTGCCTCCAGAGAACATCCCAGACGCAGGTGTCTGTGTAATCTGTTCTTCGTTTCAAACTTCCCCTGGCATTTGCGGCAAGCAATACTGAACTCCATCATTGCTAGAACCAGTTCTGTTATAGACAGTCCCAACAGAGTTACACAATTCCAATAAGGCTCTCTAGGTAACGCCTTTGTTAAGGTATCTGCAATCATCCCACTGGTCGGAATATATTGGACATCTATTTTTCCGCTTTCCCACATCTCTGTAATGAACCTCTGGCGCCCGTGGATGTGTTTTGTTCTACTGTGATACTCTGGGTTCTTCAACAGTGCATTGGCCCCTTGATTGTCCCCAAATAAGATTGCCGGGAGGAAACTCTCTTCAGGTAATCCCAAAGCACTCAAAAACACCTGAACCCAGATTGCTTCCTTTGTCGCCTCCGTACCTGCCAAGTACTCTGCCTCTGTTGTACTCAAAGCAACCGTTCTCTGCTTCCTAGAGCACCATGATACAAGCGATCCTTTGACGTAGAAGGCATATCCCATAGTCGAGTGTCTGTCACTTTTGTCATCCATGAATGCCGCGTCGAAAAAGCCTATCACCAAACTCCTTCCCATTGCTGTCTTCATTACAGATGTTACCTCTCTCTCCCCCAGGACCAACCCCAATTCAATACTTCCTCGCAGAAAGCGAAAAATCCTCTTAACTCCATTCCAATGTCTTCTTGTTGGCTTGCTTGAATATTGAGCTAGCTTGTTAACCGAATACGCCAAATCTGGACGTGACCCCAGAACCAGATAGATCAGACTGCCTATGGCACCTTGGTACACCTTGACAGCATGATTGTCCAACACAACATCTCCGTCTTTGATCGCCCAATCTAAACCGCGCTCCATAGGAGTATCACACTCGGCACATTGCTCCATTCCATAACGAATCAGCACCTGTTTAGCATAGTTGGCCTGCGATATGACAAATTGCTTCTTTGCTCGATCTCTTCTCATTTGTAAGCCCAAAAACAGTTCTTTGCCTGCAGGACCGAGTCTTTTGAGTGGAAAACTGGAACTCAATTTGTCAATAACTTCTTCAACCAGTGCTTTGCTCCCCATCACAAACATGTCATCGACATGCACCAGGATCACAACTTTTCCACTCAAAACCCACACCCCCCAATCTGCCGGCACCCTTTGAAAGTGTCCACTCTTAAGTACCTCGTCCAGCTTTTTATAGAAGCATCTCGGAGCTTGCTTTAGACCATACAGACTTTTGACTAGTTTCCATACCAGATTCCCCATTGCGTGGAGGTTTTCCTCATTAATTATTGTTTCCGAGCCATCCGGATTGAGCACAATATCACCCACCCTCGGGGTGATTCCGTCCGGTGCCTTCATATACAGCTCCTCATCAAGCGTACCATGGAGGAATGCTGTCACAATATCAACTTGTTCAACCTCCAAATCATCCAAAGCAGCTAGAGTCAACAATATTCTTAGGGAAACAAATTTTGCCACCGGGGCAAACGTTTCCCTAAAATCTCCCTCCTTTTGCTTGTGTCCGCCTGCAACTATTCTCGCTTTAAACTTGTCAATCTCACCCCCAACCTTGCGCTTAATTTGGAAAATCCACTTCGACGGGAGGGGCTTAAACGTTGTATCCCTAGGGACCTCGGACCACTTGAACACTCCATTCTTCCTCATCGCAGCATACTCCAAATCCATTGCACTCAACCAATTGTCCTTGTCTTCACCGGATACTGCCTGTTTGTAGGTCCTCGGGAACGATTCCGACAGCAAACCTTCTTGTAGAGGCAGGTACTCAATAGGAACCCCGCTCCAATCATCCGCCTTCAAGCTCTCAATCACCGGGTACAAATCCTCCAAGTCATCCGTATCTACCACTGCTTCCTCATCCACAACCCGGTCTGTTCCAAGGATATTCTGTTTTAAGGCGTCCCCTTGTCTTTCCTTTTCCAGGGAAGGATGTCCCATCACATGCTCTTGGAAAATCACATCTCGTCTCTTTATCAATTGTTTCCCTTCAACATCCCATAATTGGTATAGGCTCTCTGTATCATAGAACCCTACCAAGATGCACTCCTTTGTCTTTGAGTCGAATTTAGTCCTTCTGTCCTTAGGGACCGCAGCCCACGCTCTACACCCCCATATTCTTATATGTCCAATTCCCGGTTTAACCTTGTGCCACATCTCATAAGGGGTTGCATTGTTTTCCAGGGAACTATGCGGTGATCGATTAATCAAGTATGCTGAAGCCTTTATTGCAAGAGCCCAGAATTCCTCTTTCAAATTGGCATGGTAGAGCATTGATGATGCGTGCTCAACCAAAGTCCTTATTACCCGTTCTGCAAACGCGTTCATGCTCGGGCCATATGGTGCCGTTGTAATATGTTCTATTCCCTCATCATGACACATCTTGGTCCATTTCTTTCCAATAAATTCACCAGCATTGTCTGATTGAAGGGTTACAACCTTATTTCCGTTCAATCGTTTTTCCACATTTATCCTCCAAATATTGAAAGCTTTCAACGCCATATCCCTCGATATTATTGGGAAAACCCAAATGTGTCGCGTGTAGTGATCGATCAGCACAAAGATGTGTTTGTAGTTCCATGTGCAGTCTGGAACTCTCATTGGTCCCGCTATATCCATGCTGACGCGCTCCAGAGGCTGCATTGCAGGGGTGTACGGATACCTCGAAATCGACTGATGCTGGCTCCCTTTCAAGCAATCAACACAATCGACATTTCTTTCCCCAATCCGAGTAGATGGAACTCCAATTCGTAACCCGGTCACCTTCTCCGCCATAGACTTGATTGCCCTAGCATTGAGGTGCCCCATTCTTCTGTGCCAGACCTTAAGCGTTTGGGTGTCGGTACACTTCATTGCACATGCATAGTTGTCAGTTCCATGGTATTCCCGAACGTAACACAGACTTCCACCCGCACGTAACGGCTTTGCGTTTCCCCACACCACACTATCCTTCATAATATCTGCAACCCCCGCCCCGAAATTTACCGTAAACCCATCCTTCATTAACGCCGGAACTGAAATCAAATCCGCATCTACAGCTAAATCAGGGACCCACAAAACCCCTCTCAACAATAGTTTCCCACGTTCCAGCTGGAGCAAGACATCCCCCTTCGCAACTGCATATATCGGACCATTGCCCGTCTTGATGACAATAGGCTTGGCTAACAAATCATACGTAAGAAATTTTTCTTCATCCCTGACGTAATGGGAGCTAGCTCCGCTGTCTAGTAGCCATCTCCTCACTTGTTCTGCAACTGGTAAAAGCAATTCCCCGTTCACCTCATACAAACCGGTATCGACAGGTGTAGACTCCACAGTGAAAGCAACAATTTCAGATACTACTGGCACACTCCCAGAGCTAGAAACAACAGCCTCAACAGATTCGACCTCCTCCATAATCATGTTCATCTCAAATGGATGCTCTTCCTCATCGTCCGCATTTGTAGCACCCCCCCCACGGATCATCATCACACTCGCTTCCTCATTTGGCTTCCACCCAATTGCCTGCGTGGCAGGTTTATTAGTACCTGAGGTCTCACGGTTCACTGTCTCATCCATCTGTGCTAGTCTTTGGTTCAACCACTCCCTATTCGCCGGATGCAACTCTGGATGCTTGTGGTAGCAGTGTTTCCTAATATGTCCCCAACCACCACAACCGTAACATTGCCTAGATTCCGATTGCATCGTCACATCTGCTCTCTCCTCATTAGCAGTTCTTAAACGGGGTTGCCATGGAGCCTCTCCCCATGGCAAGCTTCTAATATCATGTACCGGCATTTGCTTTGCAACATTGGGTTGAACCACAACATTCAAATTACTGGTATATCCACCCCTTTGGCTTACCCCACTGTAACCTCCTCTGCCCCCTCTATACCCGCCACGACCTTGATAGGAACCTCGTTGATAAGGAGACTGCCTATACGTTGGCTGGTACTGCGTACGTGCAACCATTGCATGCTGCAATTCCCCTTTGAAAGATGTATCTGATTTATAAGCCAGAGGATTGCTTTCGTTGGGGTCCTTGTCCGCCTTGACACTCAGGTCCACGACCTTAATGACGCCTGATTGTACTAATCTCATTTCTTCTGTCAATATACTCTCCACCACACGAGAGAAGGATAGAGGAGATGTCTCCGTAGCCATATTAGTGAGTGTAACAACTAAGGAGGAAAACTTATCCCCCAACCCCATCAACGTGGTGTACGCAATGTCCGGATCAGATAAAGTTTCACCACATCCTTTCAACTCCGAAACCAACTTCCTCACTTTGTTAATGTACTCAGCACACTTGGGTTCTGTCATTTTAACAGAGGCAAACTCTTTTTTCAGTCTCTGCTTCTTCAACTCTCCTTTCCTAGCATACTCGTTTTTCAAGATTTCCCACGAAGCATGAGCAGTCTCTGAATCAAGAATTAACTCCTGTTGATCAGGGCTGCAAGCCAAATGGATCTCAGATCGTGCCCAGTTGTCCTTCTTCTTCCAATCCCCTGTTCTGTTAGCAACGACAGGAAGTGCCTCAGTAGTTACCTCCCAACAACCCATCCGGATCAAGACCATCTCAATGTCTTTTGCCCACGTACGATAATTAGCTTCCCCGGTTAACTTGATCAAATGGGGCTTAGCCACAAGGGAGGAGAAATTATCGGTCATCGTTGGATTTCTCGTTTGACTAGGTGAGTCCCTTCCTGGCAGAAGTCTTTTGGATCGGAGTAACAGCGTGGAGAAGATTCAGAGAATGAATAGAAACAGTTTTGGATAGATCTCAGCAGCGGAAACGTTACAAGGGTCTCATAACCTAAGAATGGTTGAGTCTATAGCTTGTATTCCTTAACCTCGTTCTTCCTCCGTCACTCTGACCATGATCCTTAACTCTAACTCTGAATGCCAAGCCTCCCTAAACCTTAATCTGCCAAGTCCACGTGCATGCATATCCTGCATAAAACTTATCCACCCATACTTCCCCCTGCTCAAGAAACCCTTCGAAGAGCACCATCACACACCACACCAACTTCAGCCACGCAACCACAAAAAACAAAAACAAAAAACAAAAAAAATCAACGCAAAAACAGTAGCAATAATTTAAACCTTGTCCTACTTTCCCCTCCACACCTCTCGCTCAGTAATTGCTCTCAAAACACACCTCCTCGTCCATACTTCCCCCGCCTTTTCACACCATTCCAGCCATTCTCCCATCAAATAACGAATTTCCTTATGCTCCTGTCAAGTTTTCGGTCATCAATGATTGTCGACGCCATTTTTTAGGTAACATTAGCACGCTCTAGACTGTACTTGCATGTCAGCTTTGTTAAGATCGAAACACCATCTCTCCAAACACTTCACAGTTTCAGAGGTCTCGGAACATCAAAAGACCAAAAAAACACATAGGGATGCAGACCCTCGCTGCCCATATATAATTTGCAGACCCTCGCTGCCCATTTTTCCGCAGACCCATGCTGCTCAATTGCAGACCCTCGCTGCCTCCAGAGAACATCCCAGACGCAGGTGTCTGTGTAATCTGTTCTTCGTT
>JAOPXK010000023.1 GCA_025965195.1 Marmoricola sp. | reverse complement strand
CTGGTCACCGGCACGACGATCGTGCTGCTGGGCCTCTGCGCGTTCGCCGGTCTGCTCACCAGGCGCCACTCGTTCTTCGCCGACCTGGTGTTCTTCGCGCTGGCGGCGATCGGCCTTGCTGCGACCGCCGGTGAGAACGAAGGCACCAGCGAGGCGTTTGCCGTGGTCATCGGGCTGATCACCTGGCTCGTCGTACTCCGGGTGCTGACCGAGCCGGTGCTGCGTCCGAAGGTGCCTGATGCGTCGCGTCGCGCGTTCCTGGTCAGGGTCGGAGCGGTTGGTGTCGGAGCCGTCGCGATCGCGGTCATCGGCCAGGTCGCGGGTGGCAGCCGGAGGGCGGTCGAGCAGGCGCGGCGGCTGCTGCGGCTGCCGATCACGCGCGGTGCGCAGCCCGCTGGCGCGGACGTCGGGGTCTCCGGGATCGCCAGCTGGCGGACCTCAGCGAGCGAGTTCTACAAGGTGGGCGTCGAGATCGTGCCACCCGCCATCCGGCCGTCCGAGTGGACGCTCCGGATCCACGGAATGGTCGACCATGAGCTGACCCTCACCTACGCCGACCTGGTGGCACGGAAGTTCACCGAGGACTGGGTGACGATCTGTTGCGTCTCGAACGAGGTCGGCGGCAACCTGATCGGCAACGCGTTCTGGTCCGGGCCGCTGATCCGCGACGTGCTCGCCGAGGTCGGCATCCATCCCGATGCCGACGCGGTGAAGCAGACCTCGTCGGACGGCTGGACCTGCGGTACGCCGGTCGAGGCGCTGCTCGACCCCCAGCGCAACGCGATGCTCGCGGTCGCGATGAACGGCGAGCCGCTGCCCGTCGAGCACGGCTTCCCGGTGCGGATGATCGTGCCCGGGCTCTACGGCTACGTGTCGGCGACCAAGTGGCTGGTCGACCTCGAGGTCACCCAGTTCTCGCAGTTCCAGGCCTACTGGACGCAGAACGGCTGGTCCGAGAAGGGCCCGGTCAAGACCGAGTCGCGGATCGACGTACCTCGTGACGGGGCCGGGACCAAGACCGGCCGGGTGCGCGTCGGCGGGGTCGCGTGGTCGCAGCACACCGGCATCGAGAAGGTCGAGTACCAGGTCGACGGCGGTTCCTGGCAGCTGGCCGAGCTCGGCAAGGTCCCGAGTGTCGACACCTGGGTGCAGTGGGCCGGGACGGTCGACGTCGACAAGGGCGACCACAAGCTCGCCGTGCGTGCCACGGACAAGACCGGCTACACCCAGACTCCGGTTCGCCGCGACGTCGTACCCAACGGTGCCACTGGTTGGCACACGATCGACTTCCACTCCTCGTAGTCTCTGGCGCATGGACTTCTCCTCGCGCACAGGTGCTGCCCTGGTCATCGGTGGCAGCGGCGGCATCGGCCGGGTCGTCGTACGACTGCTGGCGGAGCGCGGCAGCGATGTGGTGCTGACCTATCGGGGCAATGCCGAGTCGGCGGCCTTCGTGCAGTCCGAGGCCGTGTCGGCGGGCGCGAGGGCCGAGGCGGTGCAGCTCGACCAGACCGACGTGGCCGCCTGCGCGAGCGTGGTGGCCGGGGTGGCGGAGCGGTTCGAGGGCATCCATACGCTGGTGTACGCCGCCGGGCCGCATGTCCCGATGACCCATCTCAGCCAGGTCTCCCCAGCCGACCTGGCCAGTCAGCTCGCCGTCGATGCGGCCGGGTTCTTCAACGTCGTCCATCCCGCGCTGCCGGCATTGCGGGAGGCCCGCGGGAGCATCGTCGCCGTGACCACGGCCGCCACGTCACGGTTCCCGGTGCGAGACGGCCTGTCGTCCACGCCGAAGGCGGCGATCGAGGCGCTGGTCCGGGCACTCGCGGTCGAGGAGGGCAGATTCGGGGTCCGGGCGAACTCCGTCGGCCCCGGGATGCTCACCGACGGGATGGCCGCGCGGCTGATCGAAAGCGGCGAGCTCGACGAGAAGGCGCTGGCCATCACCCGGGCGAACATCCCGCTCCGCCAGTTCGGCACCGCTCACGACGTCGCCGAGGCTGTCTGCTTCCTGGCGTCCGACCGGGCGTCCTTCGTCAGCGGCCAGAAGCTCGACGTCGACGGCGGCTACAGCGCCTGACCCCCGGAATCGGATAGTCCGCCACGAAAAGCACCTGGGTTGATCAATTTTTGAACCGTTTCGTGGCGGACTATCCGCTGCGTCGGGTCGGTCACCAGTTGGTGTTGGTGTTGCGGGGCGGCAGCGGGTGGGCGGCGTCGTGGATGACGTAGACCATGCCGCCGGACTTGCCCAGCCAGGCTTTCTCGAACTGCGCGCGCTTGTAGGTGCGCTGGACGGTCGCGTCGTTCGGAGCGGCCGGGTCGTTGACGATCGGGTTGCCCGCGGCGTCGAACCCGACGATCACGACGAGGTGGCCGTCGGTGGCGCTGATGGGGGCACCGTCGAGCCCGCCCCTGCCGAACGAGATCGACGCCTCCAGCGGGATGCCGGCCGCGATGAACCGTTCGGCCTCCCGCAAGCTGCTCAGCCGGGTGACGAAGGCATCGGGGAGGTAGGTGTTGCCGATGGCGGCGTTGAAGGGCCAGTTGCCGGTGCCGTCATACCCGTAGTCGTAGGTCAGCCGGGCGATGTGGTCGACCCACGGATCGGCGTACGACTTGCTCACCCAGGTGTACGTCGCCTTGGCCGGCAACTTCTTGTAGTAGCCGAGGATCATCGCCAGCGAGGTGGGGGAGCACCAGGCCTCGCCGCCGCCGCCGTACCTCGCATACTGACCGCGGTGGATCATCTGCGAGTACTTCGGGACCGGCAGCAGCTTCGCGCCGAGCAGCTTCTTCGAGGTGGCCGGGACGGTCGCTGGCAGCTGTGACGCGACCGCTCCGAGGGTGCGGACGATCGGCGTCGCCGTGGTGCCGTGCTTGCGCATCAGCTGCACCCGGATCTGCCAGGCCTTGAACTTGACCTCCGAGTTGGCCACGAACGTGTCGGTGTCGACATGCGCGTAGGCGTCGCGCTGGCTGCCGCTGCTGGTCCGCTGGAAGCCGTTGTCCCGGCTCGACCAGAGGGCCATGGTCTTCATCGTCGAGGTCTTGCCGGTCGTCGTGTAGCCCCGCACCCACACCTCGACCCAGGTCCCGGCGGGCGTGGTGATGTTCCACGACGGGATCAGCTCGGTGAAGTCCTGGCCGGCCTGAACCCACTTCGAGGTCCACATCGCGGTGTCGTACGTCGTCCCGGCATAGCTCCGTGCGGCGGTGGAGGTGCCGAGCCGGATCGCATCGCCGGCGACCGCAACCCCCTTGCCGGCACCGGCCTTGAAATCGGCGTCGGTCGTCAGTGCCTTGTAGGAGTTGTGCGCGACCACGGCTGCCTCGAGGCGCGCCGCGGTCGGACGGTCCGTTGCGTCGTGGCCGGACGAGTGGGACACGATGCCGATGGGTACGGCGAGAGCGGTGGCAGCGATCAGCGCAACGAGAGTCCTGGATGGAGCCGAGCGAGAGGCAGGCACCTCAGCACGGTAACTCGATCGGGTGCCCGATCCGGGTCATGCCACACGCTTGCACGATGCGGGTTCACAAGCTCTCCGCCCCTAGAATCGGCGGGTGACTCTCCGGCTCTACGACACCGCTACGCGCGCGGTCCGCGACTTCGTCCCCCTCGAGGCGGGCAAGGCGGGCATCTACGTGTGTGGGTTGACGGTTCAGTCGGAGCCACACATCGGTCACGTCCGGTCGGCGGTGAACTTCGACGTGCTCCGGCGCTGGCTGGTCAGGTCGGGGTCCGAGGTCACCTTCATCCGCAACATCACCGACATCGACGACAAGATCCTGATCAAGTCGGCCGAGCAGGGTCGCCCCTGGTACAACCTCGCCTACGACATGAAGCGCGAGCTCGACAAGGCGTACGACGCGCTCCACGTGCTCCCGCCGACCTACGAACCGGCCGCCACGGGTCACATCCCGGAGATGGTCGAGCTGATCTCGCTGCTCATCTCGCGCGGCCACGCGTATGCCGCGGCCGACGGGTCCGGCGACGTCTACTTCGACGTCCAGTCCTGGCCGGCGTACGGCGAGCTCAGCCACCAGAGGATCGATGACATGGAGGCCGCGGAGGATGCCGATCCGCGCGGCAAGCGCGACCCGCGTGACTTCGCGCTGTGGAAGGGCAAGAAGGACTCCGAGCCCATCACGGCCGCCTGGTCCGCTCCGTGGGGGACGGGCCGTCCGGGTTGGCACATCGAGTGCTCGGCGATGGCGGGCAAGTACCTTGGCGCGGCTTTCGACATCCACGGCGGCGGCGTCGACCTGCGTTTCCCGCACCACGAGAACGAGCAGGCCCAGTCGCGTGCGGCCGGCCAGCAGTTCGCGTCGTACTGGCTGCACAACGCCTGGATCACCACCTCCGGCGAGAAGATGAGCAAGTCGCTGGGCAACTCGCTGATCGTGGCGCACGTGCTCGAGCGGGTGCGGGCGATCGAGCTCCGCTACTACATGGTCGCCGCGCACTATCGGTCGCACGTGGAGTTCTCCTTCGAGGCGCTCGAGGAGGCGGCCGTCGGGTTCCGCCGGATCGAGGCGTTCCTCGAGCGCGCCGCTGCCGTCCTCGGCGAGGTGCCGTCGGGCGGGATGCTCTGCGCCGAGTTCGTCGAGGCGATGGATGACGATCTCGGCACCCCGGCTGCCGTGGCTGCGATCTATGACGTGATGCGCGAGGGCAACAAGCTGCTTCCCGATGGCGACCGCGCTGCCTTGCGTGGGAATGCCGCCTCGATCCGCGCAATGCTCGACGTGCTCGGCCTCGACCCGGCTGACCCGCACTGGGCCGGCGCGAACGACGGCGAGAACGGCAGACTTACCAACGCCATCGACGTACTCGTCGGCGGACTGCTCGACCAGCGCGCGGAGGCCCGCGCGAACAAGGACTTCGCCACCGCTGACGCGATCCGCGACCGGATCGCTGCGGCTGGCATTGAAATCGAAGACACCCCGCAGGGACCGAAGTGGTCACTGTGAGGTTCTTCAGGACTGGGGACAACTGATGGCAGGCAACTCCTCGCGCCGCGGCGCGATCAAGAAGACCGGCAAGGGCAACCCGACCGCTGGGTCGGGTGGCCGGGTGCGCCGTGGGCTCGAGGGCAAGGGCCCGACGCCCAAGGCCGAGGACCGGCCGTATCACAAGACCTACAAGAAGGTTCAGAAAACCGAGTCGGGACAGGGCAATTCGAAACGCCCGCCCCGTCGTACGGCGAAGAGCGGCGACTCCGAGTGGATCGCCGGCCGCAACTCGGTGCTCGAGGCGTTGCGCGCCGAGATGCCCGTGACGGCGGTGTACGTCGCCGAGGGTGCCGAGCGTGATGGCCGGCTGCGCGAGGTGTTCGGGATCGTCGCCGACCGCGGTGTCTCCCTGCTCGAGATCTCGCGCGGCGAGCTCGACCGGCTGACGAAGGGCGCGGTCCACCAGGGACTAGCGGCCCGCGTCCCGGCCTACGAGTACGCCCACCCCGACGACCTCCTCGACCTCGCCAAGGAGCGCGGTGAGAAGGCCCTGATCGTGGCGCTCGACTCGGTGACCGACCCGCGCAACCTGGGTGCCGTGGTCCGCTCGGCTGCTGGGTTCGGCGCGCACGGTGTGGTCATCCCCGAGCGGCGTGCGGCAGGCATGACCGCTTCGGCCTGGAAGACCTCGGCCGGTGCTGCTGCTCGCGTGCCGGTCGCCCAGGTCACGAACCTGACCCGGCAGCTCAAGGAGTACAAGGACGCCGGCTGCATGGTCATCGGCCTTGCGGCTGACGGCGACGTCTCGCTGCCCGACCTGACCCTGACCGACGTGCCGCTGGTGGTCGTCGTCGGCTCAGAGGGCAAGGGCCTCGGCCGCCTCGTCGCGGAGACCTGCGACCAGCTCGTCTCCATCCCGATCGCCAGCACGCTGGAGTCGCTGAACGCCAGCGTCGCTGCCAGTGTCGCGCTCTATGCGATCTCCCAGAAGCGGGAGCTCTGACGGTCCCAGCAACGGCGGTGCGCGTCCGCCACGGCCTGATCCTGGCCGTGGCATGGCTCGTTATCGCCTTACCTGCTTGGGCATTCCTGTTCCTGCACTCGAGTACGTCGATGGTGGTGGCCAGTCACGACGCGGTGGTCACACCGACGCTCGACGGGCATGCCCGGGTCGAGATGGGGCCTTACCTCCCCGATCTGCGGCGGCCGACCGGCAGCCGCTTCGGCGTCCGCATCCGGCTCGAGAAGACCACCGCGACCTCCACGGGCGAGCTGGTGCGCCGATATGCGTCGATCGCCGGCCATCCCGACGGTGAGGTCCGCCGGGTGACGGTCGAGGTCGAACACCTGGCGCGTGATGCGGCTCTCCGTGCCGGCTTGCTCGCGCTGCTGCCGATCGGGCTCTGGCAGCTGCTCGGGGCCGAGCGACGGGCGGAGCTGTTGCGGCCGACGATCCGCAGATCCATCGGGGTGGTGCTCGTCGGCGGGCTCGTCGTGCTCGCGCTGGCGGAGCCGTGGCGTGGCAGCCCGACGCGGGTGCAGAGCGACGGCTGGATCCCGGCCCAGCAGGCGCTGCCCGAGGTCACCGTCCCCAAGGAGCTGATGGACGTGCAGGTCCAGGGCGGCCTGCTGACCGCGAGCACCCAGCGGTTGCTGCAGAGCGCGTTCTCCGGGTACGACGACAGCAAGATGCTCTACGCCAAGGTGGAGGCGAGCGTTCCGCAGATCGCCGGCCTGCTGCATCTGCCGGACAAGGGCGACACCGTCGCGGTGCTGGTCAGCGACAGGCACGACAACATCGGCATGGACGGTGTGGTGGAGGCGGTGTCGAAGGCCGCCGGGGCGACCGTCGTGCTCGACGCCGGGGACGACACGTCCACGGGCGAGCCGTGGGAGGCGTTCAGCCTGGACTCACTCGACCAGGCTTTCGAGAAGTTCGACACCAGGGTGGCGGTCTCGGGCAACCACGACAACGGCACCTTCGTGAACTCCTACCTCGAGAAGCTTGGCTGGACACACCTCGACGGCAAACCCGTCGAGCCGTTCGCGGGCGTGCGGATGTTCGGCGTCGACGACCCGCGCGCCAGCGGGCTGGGCAACTGGCGCGACGAGAAGGGACTCACCTTCGCCGAGGTCAAGCAACGCGTCGGCGACGCCGTCTGTGACCTCGACGCCAAGGGCAAGCGGGTGGCGACGTTGATGGTGCACGACGCCAACCTCGGTGGCACGGCCCTCGAGCGCGGTTGCACCGACCTGGTGATCGCGGGTCACCTGCACGTCCAGGTCGGCCCGGATCGGATCGTCGGGGAGAACGGCAACATCGGCTACACCTATACGAACGGGACCACCGGCGGGGCGGCGTACGCCATCGCGATCGGCAAGCCGCGTCGAGAAGCCGAGTTCACGTTCATCACCTACCGCGACGGCAAGCCGATCGGGCTCCAGCCGATCAAGGTGGAGACGACGGGTGCGTTCGAGGTCTCCGAGTACCTCCCGCTGACGCTGCGCTGACCACCTACGTGTATCCGCTTATTCAGGGCGAGAGTGCTCTCGGTGAAGGCTTGCCGGCCCTAGCCTCGTAGTCCGTGTTCCCTCATGCCGGGCTGGAGTCTCCCCATGCAGCTGACCATTACTTCTCGCTGGATCGCAGTGCCCGCAGTTGTGCTCGCGCTCGCCGGACTGGCTGGGTGCGGTGATGGTTCGGGGGGCTCAGCCGGCACGGGCGACGGGTCCACCACTCCAACCACGTCCGGCAGCGCGGACGCGGCGACGAAGTTGATGGATGTCTGCAAGGCCGTCAGCACGGACGACGTGGGCGTGGCGCTCGGGGGCGTCACGGTCACGGCGGATGCTGATCCGTCGTCGGCGTCGGGCAACGGTTGCACCTACAACCAGGAAGACCTGCGCGCGCTCGGCGTCGCGATCTCTGCGGCACCGGTGATCGAGGGCAACGGCGGCATCGAGGGCGCCAAGACCGGGACGGCGGCGGTCATCAGTGGCTCGGCCGAGGACATCGACGGCGTCGGTGACGCGGCATTCGTCGTGGTCGGCAAGGTGGCCGGTGGGGACAACGACCAGGCACAGGGCGTGGTGCAGGTCGGCAGCCAGCTGATCACGGTGTTTGTCCAGCAGGGCAACGGACTTCCCACCGAACAGGTGAAGAAGGCCGCTGTCGACGTACTCACCCTGGTCGCGTCGAAAGCGTGAGCAGTGCGGTCGTGTGCTGAAGTGGCTGCCAGGGCGACCACCTGAGCACTCGACGCGTCGCCGGGCCGGTACCTTCGTTCTATGCCCGAGTTCGAGGAGCACGAGGAGTACGAGCTCATCGAGCCTGCCGACTTCCTGCCCCGCAATCCCTACCCCCTCGATGCCCAGCGGATGGGGATCGACCGGTGGAGTGACAACTCCGGCCTGATCGCGATCGCGGCGTCACTGAACCCGAACAAGCGCTGGCAGCGGGTGGCGGCATGGGTGCTGCTGGTGATCGTGGTATTCCCGGTCGCGCTCACCCTGTGGTACCAGTTCAGCTGACGGACCAGACCGTCGCGCCCGGTTCGTCGTACGCCGGGATGCCGGTTGTCCCGTCCTCGCCCTCGCCGTAGAGCACGTCGCCCAGTGTGATCGGCAGCTCCAGGGCTGGTGTCCCGCCGCGGCTGACTGCGACCAGCAGGTCTCCGGCAGGGTGCTCGCGCAGGTAGACGACCAGGTCCTCGCCGAGGTGGACCCAGCGCAGGCTTCCCCGGGTCAGCGCGGGATGGGCTCGCCGCAGGTCGGCCAGCGCGCGGTAGACCTCGATCGTGCTCCTATCCCAGCTGCCCTCGGAGTCCCACGGCATCGTGCGGCGGGAATCCTCGCCGTTGACGCCTTCGAGGCCGAGCTCGTCGCCGGCGAAGACCATGGGTACGCCGGGAAGGGTGAACTGCAGGGCGACCGCGGCGTGGTGTCGCTTCGGATCGCCGGTGGTCGTCCGGATCCTGGGGGAGTCGTGCGAGCCGAGGATGTTCCAGCTCGCGCCGACTGCGCGCCAGCCGAAGCGCGCGGTGAACTCGCGCATCGAGGTCATCGACTGCTGGCCGGTCCGCAGCGGTACGCCGACCGGGAGTCCGAAACTCGGTACGTGCCCTTCGGGCTTCCGCAGCCAGGTCCAGACCGGGAATGAGAAGCCGTAGTAGTTCATCGTCCCGTGCCAGCCGTCACCGTCGAGGTCGCCGCTGGCGTCGTGGCCGTGCTCGCCGACGATCAGCGCATCCGGTTTGGCTTCGGTGGCGACCTCGCGGATCTCGCGCGCGACGTCGTGGGCGATGTCGACGGTCATCCGGCGGCCGGTCATGTTGGCGACGTCGATGCGCCAGCCGTCGATGCCGAAGTCCAGCCACTTCTCGACGACGGCGCGGAACCGGTCGGAGAGCTCCTCGTCGAGATGATTGAGCTTGGGCAGGGTCTCGTGGCCCTTCCAGCCTTCGTGAGTCCCGTCGGCAGCGAAGTAGTAGAAGCCGCGCTCGACGCTCTGGTCGTCCTGGCTGGCCCGGACGAACCACTCATGGGTGTCGCCGGTGTGGTTGCTCGTCAGGTCGCCGAGGACCCGCCAGCCTCGTTCGTGGGCGGCTTTGATCAGCGCCTTGTACGCCGGGTCGCCGCCGAGCAACGGATCGACCACGTCGAAGGTGCTCGCGTTGTAGCGGTGGTTGCTCTCGGCCGGGAAGACCGGCGTCAGGTAGATCGTGTCGGCGCCGAGAGCGGCGATGTGGTCGAGATGCTCGGTGATCCCGTCGAGGTCGCCGCCGTAGAACTGGGTCGAGACGCCGGGACCGCTCGGGATCGGGAGTTCGGGCCAGTCCGCAGGGATGGCCCACGCCGGTGTCGGCCGATCCGCTGCCTTCGCCGACCGCGCGAACCGGTCGGGAAAGACCTGGTAGACAACGGCATCGCGGCCCCAGTCGGGCGCTGCGGCGTACGAGCTGATGACGAAGTCGTGAGCATCCGGGACGTCATAGGAGAAGATGCCCGCCTGGTTGAGCCAGACATAGGAGTCGCCCGTCACCACCATGAACCGGTAGCGCTGCACCGGATTGTGGATCGGCAGCTCCGCCTCCCACCAAACCGCGTCGTCGCCCCGGTGGGCGGCCCGTCCCCGGTGGTCGAGCTTGTCGAGACCACCCACCAGCGCACACGGGTAGTAGTACGGCTCCCCGTCCTCGACCGTCCGCAACCACACCGCATCGACTGGTTTCCGCGTGCTGGTGCGGACCCGGACCCGGGTAGTGCTGCCGAGCGCGGGCGCCTCGTTGTCGACGTACGTCGGAGAGCCGTCGTGGTGCGGCTCGAAGAGCAGGTGAGTCACAGACCCATCCTCACCTATTACTCCTGCGGCTGCTGGAGGCTGGAACCGGTGGTTGAGCTTGTCGAAACCACTCGGCGCACCACTGCAGGAGTCGAGCAGCGCGTTGTCTAGGATGTGACGTCGTCGCCCGGCTCCTGTCGTGGTGGCAGCGCCGGTGTAGCTCAGTTGGTAGAGCGCCTCATTTGTAATGAGGATGTCGCGGGTTCGACTCCTGTCACCGGCTCCAACGCAAGTTGCAGGTCAGGTGCGTGCGCGTTCGAAGAACGGCCGAGGTTCCATTCGTGTTGGAAGCGGCACGAGACTCCTGTGAATCGAGGGCTAAGCTCGTTCGACGCGGCGCAGCCCGAAGGTCGGCGTCCACCACTCGATCACCAGCATGGTCGCCTTCTCGTCGAGATGGGTGTGCACAACTTCGGAGATGTCGGCGCGGAAGAGGTCTCCGTCTGGCCCCTCCAAGGTCCGCCCGGCAGAAACAGCCCGACCGGAGATCTTGGCCTCGCCAGGCCAGTCCGCTTCCAAGCCCTCGAGCGGATCGACCGTCGCGCTGTGCAGGGCGAACCGCGGATCCCGGCGCAGATCCGCGCCCTTGCGCGCGTTGGGCATCGAGCCGAACGTCAACTCGCCGCCACCGAAAACGGCTTCAATGCCAGAGATACGCGGTGACCCGTCGGCCCGCACCGTGGCAATCGTCTTGTGGCGGTGCGCGTCGAAAAGCGCGCGCACGCGCTGCGCGAAGTCGGTCTCGGTGCGCTCGACCTCGGCCCAAGCTGTCATGAATTCACTATCCCACCGGCCGCGGACGGGCTTGGCTGTCGGAACGGGTGCCGTGGGCGCAGACGCGGCGGAACGCCTCGCCCTGTTCGGAGCGTGCTTCATGCCGAGTTTGAGCGCGGATCAAGAGCTCGTTGCCGTTGTCGTTGCGAAGCACCACAACCTCGAGGCGGCGCTCAGCCTCGTCGAACCCGAAGCGCAGCTGACGGGCCGGGCTGTCCTGCTCCAGGCCGCTGACGAATACTGCGTGCTCCGCGTCCTGGACGGCGTCATGAGGATCAACGCCGTGCCTACTCGCGGAGTGGTGAACCTTCACGCGACGTAGGCACGGATTACCGCTCGGATCGCTGCGGGGCCTCATGTCTAACCCACGAGCCGCGGCGTACTTCGCACGAAGCGCCATCGATCCGTACCGGACCTTCAAGCATCCGATTCGGGCCCATCGGGAGAGTGAGCGTCGGCGCGGGCAGCGACCATGGGATGAACCGGACGAGCGCGATCATTAAGCGACACTGTCATTGGGTCTGCACCGTTAGGTTCGTTATCCCCTGTGGATCCGCAAGGCCCAGGTGTGACCCGGGTCCGCCGACGGTCGCAGCAGCCTTCGGGGCGGTTCGGTCTGATTGCGAAGGGGGTCGTCGCTCCCGCCTGGTTGCTCAGATCAGCCGAAATCCCTTACGCGGAAACGACTTCATAGACATCTGCAGCGTCGAGGCTGCGGATCCGTTCGCTCGTCTCCAGTTTGAGGAGGCGGAATCGTTCGGCTTGTTCCGCGCTGAGATGGCCGGCCTGAGCGAGATTGATGAACTCCTCACTCACCTGACCGGGGCGCACCTGCAGCCGGACCGTGGTGCCGCGATAGGTCAGCTGGAACACGAAGTTGA
>JAOPXK010000170.1 GCA_025965195.1 Marmoricola sp. | reverse complement strand
GCGGCGCCTGCGCGCGGACGGCAGGCGCTGGCGCGGCCCGGACCCGGCGCACGTCGGCGACTGCGGGCCCGTGGAGGATGGGCAGGGCGCGCACGGTCCCGAGCGACCAGTCACCGCCGCTCACCGGGGTGTCGGCGAGCCGGACCTGGGAACCCGCCGGCTCGCCACCCCCACCGTGCGGGGCGAGCAGGAAGCCGAGCACGAAGACGATCTGCACGAGCGGCAGGAGGTACCACCGGGACTTCATGCCGTGCACCTGATGACCGCGCCGCACGTCGGCGCAGTACACCGGTCCTTCCCGGTTGGTGCGGCATTGGCGTGGATCACCGACACCGTCACATAGGGACCATGGCTGAGCAGCCGGCCTCGCAGGCGAATGACGATGAGACGTGCGTCGAGTCGAATCCGTTCAAACACGCTCTCGCAACCGTAGACCTCTCACACCCGGGAGGGTGCGGGGAAACGCCCTGGTCGGACACCCGCTCGTCCGCGGGTCAGCGCCGCCTGCGCCCGCGGCCACCCGCCGCATCCAGGCCGCGCCACAGGAGCTCGGTGTTGCTCGCGATCGAGCCGAAGCCGAAGCGACGCACGACCGCGTCGCGTGCGGCGTGGCCCATGGCCGCACGCTCGACCGATGAGAGGCCGACGAAGCGCTCGAGCGCGGTCCCGAGCGCCGCCCGGTCCTGGCACGTGAATCCGGTGCGACCGTCCTCGACGATCGCCGATCGGTTGGCGGGCGCCGTGACGATGGGCACCGTCCCGCACGCCATCGTCTCAAGGACCGTGAGCGGCGGCTCGACGGCGACCGGCCGGGTGAACGGGTAGATGGCGGCGTCCGCGCCCGAGTAGACCTCGACCTTGCGTTGCTCGGTGAGGTCCTCGAGGTGAACGCTGACCGCCACGGTCTTCGACCGCGGGAACCGTGCCGCCCACCGCGCGTTGTCCGGACGGAACGCGACCGGTGCGAAGACGTCGAGCTGCAGGCGCAGCGACGAGCGCGTCGCCACATCCTCGAGCATCCGAACGACGTCGGCCGCCGGAAACCGCTCCGGGGCGATGTTGCCGACGTAATGGATCCGCAGCGTGCCCGGCTCGTGCGCCGCGGCGGTGTGCCGAACGAGGCGCTCGGTGTCGATCGCGGGCTCGAGGACGGAGAGCTTGGTGCCGTTCCACCCGTCGTGCTCGAGCGCAGCGCGGACGGTGTTCGAGGTCGCAGCATGCCCGTCGATCCAGCGGTCGGCCACGCGCCACCCGAGCATCTCGCGCAGGCGATCAGTCGCGGGCAGGCCGGTCTCTGCCGCGTGCAGCACCACGTGGTTGACGATCGTCCTGGCCTGGCGGCGAACCGCGCCCGCCAGCATCAGCGGGACGCCGATCAGGTGGATGCGGTTCACCGGGCCTGCCGCCGCAGCGCCGCGCACGGCGGCGGCCAGCGCCGGAACGGCGCGGTAGTCGCCCGACAGCGAGCGCGTCGCGCGGCGAACGACGTGATGCAACGGCACGCCGGCGACCTCGGTGGCGTCGGCGTAGCCGGCCTCCGAGAGCGAGATGATCTGCGCATGGTGCCCGCCACGGGCCACCGCCAGCGCGATGTTGCGCCCGATCGCGCGCGTGCCCTCGTTGAACGGCTCATGGAGGTTCCTGCCCACCACCAGGACGGATTGCGGTGCGCTGTCGGGCGCGTCCCCTTGGCCGTTCACCGCGCGCAGCATAGATGCCCGTCACCCGCAGGCGGCAGACCTCTGCGACCGGCGGTCCGCCGACCGTGGGTCCGCCGATACGCCCGGTTTGAGGCCGCGAGCCGATCGGCGTACCCTCGGCCGGTGACCGATGGGTTCAAGGCGGCGCGTACGGACGACGAAGCCGCTTCGCCCAGGGCGCATCTGTCGGTGCCCTCACTTGTGGTCATTCTCGCCTACCTGGCGCTGATGGCGGTCGTGGTCCTGGGCGCTGCCGGGCTCGGCATCGGACCCGTCCGGGGCCCCCTCGGCCTGCTCGTCGGGCTGGTCGCCCCCGGCTGGCTCCTGCTGGGGGCCACCGCCGGGCAGCGGTTAGGCGCCGGCCATGCGGCGGCGCTGACGGTGCCCCTGAGCCTGGCGATCTGCGCGCTGTCTGGCACCGTGCTCACGCTGGCCGGCGTCAAGCTCACCACGCTGTCGCTGACGCTCGTGGTGTGCGCCATCTCGCTCGCGTGCCTGCTGCTCGCGATGGTCCGCGGGAAGGTGGTGCCCCCGCTCGCGGCCCGCTGGCCGCCGGCGGCGGGCCCGTGGCTGACGCCGCGGACTGCGATGGCGGGCGGACTGGTGATCGCGATCGTGGGCATGGGCGCGGCGACCGTGCGGCAGATCGTCAGCATCAACGATGCGGCGCGTGCCTCCACCCCCTTTGTCGCGCTGACGGGCGAGCTGCAGCAGGCCACGCCCATCGCCGGAGGGGTTCGCGTCCGTGTGGCGTTCACCACCATCAACAGCCAGCCGCGTGCGATCCGGCCGCGCCTGGAGATCAGCGTGCTGCCGGGCACGGAGGCGGCCCCGCGCCGGACGTTGACGATCGGCCCCGGCGGTCAGGCGTCGGTGCACGGAACCCTTGTCGCCCGTTGCGGCGACGAGGTCGTCGCCCACCTGAGCGGCGACGGTGTTCCGGGGCGCACGAGCACCCTTCGCGTCGCCTGCGCGCAGTGACCACGTCGCCGTTGCCGCACGTGCTCATGGTGACCCCGGTGTTCTTCCCGCATGCTGGAGGGGTCGAGACGCACGTGTTCGAGGTCGGCCGGCGCGTGGCCGCCGCCGGCGCGCGGCTGACGGTGTTGACCACGGACCTCAGCCGTTCGCTTGCGCCGCGCGAGGAGCTGGAAGGGATCGAGATCGTGCGGGTCCCCGCCTACCCGCGGTCCAAGGATTGGTACCTCGCCCCGGCCATCGGGCGCGTCATCGCGGGCGCCGGCGCTGACGTGATCCACGTGCAGAGCTATCACTCCATGGTCGCACCGCTGGCCATGCTGGCCGCCCGGCGCCACGGGATTCCCTACGTCGTGACGTTCCACAGCGGCGGGCACTCCTCAGGCCTGCGCTCGCGCTCACGCACCATGCAGCTCCGGGCGCTGCGCCCGCTCCTGGAGGGCGCGGCCCGGCGCATCGCGGTCTCGGCCTACGAGGCGCGGCGCTTCGAAGCGCTAAACGGTGCGATCGACG
>JAOPXK010000154.1 GCA_025965195.1 Marmoricola sp. | reverse complement strand
GCTTCGGCTTCGATGCCGCCGACGCCCCAGCCCAGCACGCCGAGGCCATTGACCATCGTCGTATGCGAATCCGTCCCCACGAGCGTGTCGGGATAGGCGATCTCGACCGAATCGGGCGCCGTCGTCTCTTTCCGGCTCCACACCGTCTGCGACAGATATTCGAGATTTACCTGATGGCAGATTCCGGTGCCCGGCGGCACGACGCGGAAATTGTCAAACGCGCTCTGGCCCCATTTCAAGAAGCGGTAGCGCTCGCCGTTGCGCTGATATTCGAACTCGACGTTCATCTTGAAGGCTTTCGGCGTGCCGAATTCGTCGACGATGACGGAATGGTCGATGACGAGATCGACCGGCACCAGCGGGTTGATCTTCTGCGCATCGCCGCCGAGCTTCGTCATCGCGTCGCGCATCGCGGCAAGGTCGACAACGGCGGGAACGCCGGTGAAATCCTGCATCAGCACGCGCGAGGGACGGAAGGCGATTTCCTTATCGGCCGTCCCACGATCATCGAGCCAGGCCGAGACCGCCGCGATGTCATCTTTGGTGACGGAGCGGCCGTCCTCGAAGCGCAACAGATTTTCTAAGAGCACCTTCATCGAGAACGGCAGGTTCGAGACGCCTTTGAGGCCGTTCTTCTCGGCGGTCTTCAAGGAATAATAGTGATAGGTCCTCGTTCCGACCGTGAGCTTCTTGCGGCATTTGAAGCTGTCGAGCGATGGCATTCGCGGATGTCCTGAAGGTATGTGGGAGTGGTCGCCCGCTTATAGGAGTTTTTGCCGAACGCGGCTACACGAAGCAGAGGCGGTCTGATGGGCAGAAGCTGCACCGGAATTGCGCATGCATCTTGAAGTCTCGGAGATCCGGGTCGAGCGCGGCGGGCGGCGTGTGCTCGACGGGCTGAGCTTTGCGCTGGCCGCGGGTGAGGCGCTGATCGTTACGGGGCCGAACGGTGCCGGAAAATCAACGCTTCTGCGCGCGCTTGCGGGCCTACTGCCGTTGGCCGCCGGACGGATCGCAGTCACCGGCCCGAAAGATGCGCCGCCATGCCGCGAGATTGTGCACTACCTCGGCCATGTCGATGGCAGCAAGGCGAGCCTCACCGCGGCGGAGAACC
The DNA here is from genome assembly GCA_025965195.1 of Marmoricola sp. GTDB lineage: Bacteria > Actinomycetota > Actinomycetes > Propionibacteriales > Nocardioidaceae > Marmoricola. Next base: position 2,050 of record JAOPXK010000154.1, on the reverse strand, counting down.
TTTCCTTTTGGGCGGCGATCCTGGGCAGAGGCAGCGCCCTTCGACCGCCGGAGGCACTTGCATCCTTCGCGCTCGCTCACGCGGCCGACCTTCCTCTGGCGGTCTTGTCAGCCGGCCAGAGGCGGCGGGTGGGGCTCGCGCGGCTCCTGATCGCGGCACGGCCGATTTGGTTGCTGGATGAGCCGATGACCGCATTAGACACGGCGTCGCGGGCGCGCCTGCTCGACTTCATTCGGGCGCATCTTGGGCAAGGTGGGTTGGTGGTCGCAGCGACGCATGCCGCCCTCGATCTACCGAACGCGCGTCAATTGGCCTTAAGGCATTAGCGCAGTGGGCGATGCACTTGCCGCGCTGTTTTGGCGCGAAGTGAAGATCGCGCGCCGCACTGGCGGTGCTGCCTCGATTGGAATCGTGTTCTTTCTCGTCCTCGCCACGATTTTCCCGTTCGCCGTCGGCCCCGATCTCAACCTGCTCGCCCGCTTGGGTCCGGCGATCCTTTGGATCGCGGTGTTGCTTTCAACGCTGCTTGGCCTCGACCGGCTGTTTCAAGCCGATCACGAGGACGGCTCCCTCGATCTGATGCTCACCAGCGCGACCCCGCTCGAACTGATCGTGCTCGTTAAATGCGCGGGGCATTGGCTGACGACGGCGCTGCCGCTGGTTATCGTCGCGCCGCTCTTCGGGCTTGCCCTCGCACAAGACGCCGCAGCGCTCGCCCGCCTCACACTGTCGCTTCTCGTCGGCACCCCGGCACTGACGCTGATCGGCGCAGTCGGCGCGGCGGTGACGGTGTCGCTACGCCGAGGCGGTCTGCTCATGGCGGTGCTGGTGCTGCCGCTTGCGATTCCGGTCCTGATCTTCGGCGTCTCCGCCGCAGGCATAGGCGCCACCGATCCGGTACCTTTTGCCGCGCCTCTCGCGATCCTCGGCGCGCTGAGCCTGGCGGCGATCGCCGGCGCGCCCTTCGCCGCAGCTGCCGCCCTGAGATATGCTGGCGAGTAGGTCCGATTGCTTTGGCGTGCGCCGACCCTTAGATCAAAGCCCGTGCCGAATATAGCCAATCCAACAATCTTCCTGTCGTTTGTGCGTCGCCTCCTCCCTTGGAGCGCTGCGCTCGCGATCATCCTTCTGACTCTCGGCCTATATCTCACGTTCTTCGTCGCGCCGCCGGATTATCAGCAGGGCGAAACAGTCAAGATCATGTATCTGCACGTGCCCGCCGCTTGGCTGTCGCTGTTCATTTACATCGTCATGACCGTCGCCGCGCTCGGCACGCTGGTGTGGCGACATCCGCTTGCCGACGCCGGGCAGAAGGCCGCCGCGCCGCTTGGCGCCGCCTTCACCTTCATCTGCCTGGCGACGGGTTCCCTCTGGGGCAAGCCGATGTGGGGCACGTGGTGGGTCTGGGACGCGCGGCTCACCTCCGTGCTCGTGCTGTTTCTGATCTATCTCGCGCTGATCGCGCTTTGGCAGGCGATCGAGGAGCCCGGCCGCGCCGCGCGCGCGGCGGCGATCATGACGCTCGTCGGGGCGGTCAATCTGCCCATCATCAAATTCTCCGTCGATTGGTGGAACACGTTGCATCAGCCGGCGTCCGTGTTTCGCATCGGCGGGCCGGCGATCGCGATATCGATGCTCCTGCCGCTCATCGTCATGGCGATTGCCGCGACGTTCCTGTTCTTGACGCTGCACATGATGGCAATCCGCAACGAAATTTTGCGCCGGCGCCTGCGTCGCTTGACCATCCTGGCGGCGGAACAGAGCGACGCGCCGGCTTACATCGCACCGGAGCCGGCGCGATGACGGATTCGCATTGGGGATTCATCCTTGCCGCCTACCTCGTCACCGCGTTGGTCATCGGCGGCATGACGCTAAAGATTTTGCTCGACTATCGTGCGCTCACGCGGGCACTCGGCAAGCTGGCAAGCAGTGCGGTCGTGGGAGATGATGTGCCATGACTACGACCGCGACAGAGACGCCGCGCCGTGCGCCGCGCTGGATGATGCTTCTGCCGCTCATTGCATTCGCGGCGGTCGCGGGACTTTTCTTC
>JAOPXK010000159.1 GCA_025965195.1 Marmoricola sp. | reverse complement strand
GGAAGGACTACATGGCTCGGTTCGAGGGTCCGGTGGTTGCGGGCATCGATGCCCTCTTCGTGACCGACTGGTACGCGGAGACGGGTGAGCCGCTGATCCGCGAGGCCGCACCGGTCCGTCGGGCGGGCGACGGCGACCTCGACTGCCAGGTCGTTCCGAGCGGCCCCGGATTCCCGGGCGAAAACAATCTGCGACTCTTCAACTCGCTCGTCTATGCCGCACAGCAACGCGTCATCCTGGTGAGCCCCTACTTCGTACCCGACGACTCGATGCTCTACGCGATCACGACCGCGGCGCAGTCCGGGCTCGAGGTGCAGCTTTTCGTGTCGGAGATCGGCGACCAGTTCTTCGTGTTCCACGGGCAGCGCAGCTACTACGAGGAGCTGTTACGCGCGGGGGTGCGCATCTTCCTCTACGAGAAGCCGACGATCCTGCACGCCAAGCACTTCACGATCGACAACGAGATCGCGGTGATCGGGTCGAGCAACATGGATATGCGCTCGTTCACGCTCGACCTCGAGATCTCGGTCATGGTGCGGGGTGAGTCGTTCCTGCGTGACTTGCGCGAGATCGAGGACGACTATCGCGCGAACAGCCGCGAGTTGACTCTCGAGACCTGGATGGCGCGCCCGGTCATCAGACGGGTACTGGATCACGTGGCTCGGTTGACGGCGGCGCTGCAGTAGCGCGATCAGACCTGCGCGGCGAACCAGGTGGCCAGCCGTGGAAAATCCGCCTCGACGGTGGCCTCGTCGAAGGGCTCCCCCGTGGGGGCCCCGTCTTCGCCGGCTGCCGATGTAGCGGCGGTCTCCTCGAGTCCACGATCCTCTAGCTGGTCGAACGCCGCGTATTGCAATTCCTCGTTCGACAACTCTTCGCCGTCGGCCAAGAAGTCGACAAGCCCATCGGGGTCGGTCAGCGCCTGGCCGACCGCATCCTCGCCTTTGCCGATGATCCAGGACCGAAAATATGCGAAGCCGTCGTCGCTCATTCCGCCTTGAGCGACGTACCCGGCTCCCCACACTCGCCAGTCGTTGAGACGGGTCATCTGCCTCTCGTATTCGGCCGAGAAGCCCACCAGCTCATCGTCGTCGACGTCAACAAGCAAACCCGCGAGGGTTACGGGATCGGCTGACGGAGAGGTCGGTTGCGACCCATCGCGAGCCTCGTCGATCAGCTCGAAAAACCGCGCTTCGTCCATGCCGCGGATGCTACTTGATGACGATGACGGGCTACTCGCGGCACCCATACATCCGGACAACGTCGCCGCGATGGCAACCGCGATCGTGATCGCGGCCAGGCTCCGAGAACGTGCCAGCTCCCCACGGTCGGCCATCGTCATCCCCGCGAGATCTTCACCATCTCGTCGCGCGGCACGACCTTGATGCGCGTGCGGCCGGCCGCCTCGCCGAGTGCGAGTTCGTGCTGGTCGAGCGCGTGCCAGCCCTCGAGGTTGGTGTACTCGATTCCGCGCGATTCGAGCAGCGTCACGATCGAGGCCTCGTCCGGATGCGCGGGCGACCACCAGCTCGCCTGGTCGTTCACGACGTGCGAGATGGTCTCCATCGCGTCGGACTTCGTGTGACCGATGAGGCCGACCGGGCCACGTTTGATCCAGCCGGTGGCGTACACGCCGGGCATGAGATCCGTGCCTGAGCCGCCGTCGACGAGCACCTGGCCCTCGAGGTTCGGGATCACGCCGCGCCTCGCGTCAAAGGGGATTCCGTCGAGCTCCGACCCGAAGTACCCGACCGCCCGGTACACCGCCTGCACTTCGACCTCCCGAAACTCCCCCGTGCCCCGCACGCCGCCCGAGCCGTCGGGCTCGGTACGTTCATACCGGAAGCCGGTGACTCCGGCCTCCGACCCGAGCACCTCGACCGGGCTCGCGTAGAAGTGCAGGTGCAGGCGACGCGACGCCTCACCGGCCGGCCGCTCACGCCATCCGGTCAGCACCTTGTCGATCACGAAGACCTGCTTGTTGCTCTCGATCGCGGCCTTCGACCCCGGGTCGTAGTCGAAGTCCTCGTCGGCGACCACCATGTCGACGTCGCGCAGCTCTCCGACCTCGCGAAGCTCGAGTGGCGAGAACTTCACCTGCATCGGACCGCGGCGACCGAAGACGTGCACATCGGTGACCGACGACGCCTTGAGCCTGTCGTACACGTTCGCGGGAATCTCGGTCGGCAGCAGATCGTCGGCGTGCTTCGCCAGCATCCGTGCGGCGTCGAGAGCGACGTTCCCGTTGCCGATGACGGCCACCGACTTCGCGGTCAGCGGCCAGTCGCGCGGATAGTCGGGGTGACCGTCGTACCAGCTCACGAAGTCGGCGGCGCCGTAGCTGCCGGGCAGGTCGATCCCCGGGATGTCGAGGTCGGCATCCCGGATCGCCCCCGTGGAGATGATGTCGGCGTTGTTGTGCGTCTTCAGGTCGTCGAGCGTCAGGTCGGTTCCGAAGCGCACGTTGCCGAAGATGCGGATGTCGCCGCGGTCGAGAACGTCGCGCAGTGCCGTGATGATGCCCTTGATGCGCGGGTGGTCGGGGGCGACGCCGTAGCGCACGAGTCCGTAGGGCGCGGGGAGCTGCTCGAACAGGTCGATCGAGACGTCGAAGCCCTTCTCGGCCTTGAGCAGGATGTCTGCGGCGTAG
>JAOPXK010000179.1 GCA_025965195.1 Marmoricola sp. | reverse complement strand
GCGCATCGGCCATGAACGCTGGCAACGCAACGTGGCGGTGGCCATGGGCAACGCGCTGCGCGAAACGGGTGATGCGGCGATCGGCCAGGCGCTCATGCGCGGTCGGGACGCAAGCAGCGAGCTGGTTCGCGAGCACGTGGACTGGGCGCTGGCGCAAGGCGCCGCGCGCCCGGCCGAGGGCTGATCAGCCCGCCGTGTTGTGCAGCACGGCCAGCCATATCGGCACGCTGGCCATGCCCAGCAGGGTCGACAGCGACACCAGCCCGGCCACGAACGGTCCGTTGCCGCCCATGCGGGCGGCCAGCACGTAGCAGCTCGACGCGGTGGGCAGGGCCGCGAACGCGACCACCATGGCGCGCTCGGTCGGCGGCAGATCCAGCAGCGAACACAGGGCCAGCGCCGCGAGCGGCAGCACGGCATGGCGGATGGTCAGAAAGCCGACGGCCAGCCGCGGGCTGTCCCGCAGTCCCCCGACGATCAGGCCCGCACCGACCGCCATCAAGCCCAGCGGCAGCGCCGCATTGCCGATGCGCTGCAAGGTGGTGGCCACCGCCTCGGGAAAGGTCAGGCCGCACATGTTGGCGACCAGGCCGGCCACCGTGGCCACGATCAGCGGGTTGCGCAGCAGTTCGCGGCCGAAGCGGTGCCCGCCATGGCGGGCCAGTGGCCACACCGCGGCAATGTTGGACAGCGGCACGCACACCGCAATCAGCAAGGCCATCAACGCGACGCCCGACGAGCCGCCCAGCCGCTCCGAGAGCGCCAGGCCGATGTACGAGTTGAAGCGGAACGCGGTTTGCGCGCCCGATGCATGCAGCCGTGCGTCCACGCCCGGCAAGCGGCCGATGCCCAGCGACAAGGCGATGCCAATCAGCATCACCACCACGCCGGCCGACAGCATGGCCACGGCCGTGCCGATCTGCAGCGGGCTGCGCACGATGGAGCCGAACAGCAGGACAGGGAACAGCAGGAAGTAGACGAGCTTCTCGGCGCCATCCCACACCGACCGGTTCAACAGGGTCAGGCGGCACAGGACGCAGCCGATCACGATGAGCATGAAGTCGGGCAGCAGCAGCAGGGCGTTCGTCATGCGGCGAGTTTGCCAGCGGGGTCGCTGCCTGGCGGCCTGGGCGCTGGCCCGGGGCTTGCACGCGGGCGATTGCCGCAGTCGGGTGTTTGCTATGGTCAATGCAGCCAGCATTGCGAACAATCGCCGCTCTGATCCACTTTCACATTGACCACGAGTCAATCTTGAGGACCTTCATGCAACGCAGAACCTTTGTCAAAAGCGGCCTTGCTCACGGCGCGCTCGGCGTGTCCCTGGCGCTGGGCGCCATGCCGCTTGTCTTCGCCCAGGCCTGGCCCACGAAGCCGGTGCGGCTGGTGGTGCCCTTCGCTCCCGGCGGCACCACCGACATCATTGCCCGCGTCATTGCGGAGAAGATCAACGGCCCGCTCGGCGGCACCATGCTGGTGGACAACAAGGCCGGCGGCGGCGGCTCGATAGGCGCCAATGAGATCGCCAAAGTGGCGCCCGACGGCTACAACATCGGCATGGCCACCGTGTCGACCGTGGCCGCCAATCCGGCCATCAACCCGAAGATCCCGTACAACCCGGCCACCGACTTCACGCCGATCATCAACATCGCGGCCACGCCCAACATCATTGCGGTGCACCCGTCGTTCCCGGCGCGCGACTACAAGACCTTTCTTGCCGTGCTCAAGGCCAACCCCGGCAAGTACTCGTTCTCGAGTTCGGGCACCGGCGGCATCGGCCACTTGCAGATGGAGCTCTACAAGAGCCTGTCCGGCACCTTCATCACCCACATTCCGTACCGCGGCGCGGGCCCCGCGCTGAACGACACGGTGGCCGGCCAGGTGCCGATGATTTTCGACAACCTGCCGTCGGCGCTGCCCTTCATCAAGGACGGCCGCTTGATCCCCATCGTGGTGGCCGCGCCGACCCGGCTGGCCGTTCTGCCCGACACGCCGACCTTCAAGGAAGTGGGTCTGGAACCGGTCAACCGCATGGCGTTCTACGGTCTGTACGGCCCCAAGGGCCTGCCCAAGGACATCGTCGACAAGATCAACGCAGCGGTGCGCAAGACGGTGGAAGACCCGATCGTGAAGAAGCGCATCGAAGAGACCGGCTCGATCATCGTGGCCAACACGCCCGAGCAGTTTGCCGAGCAGATGAAGGCCGAGCTCGAGGTCTACAAAGGTGTGGTCGCCAAGCAGAAACTCACCCTCGATTGAGTGCGCAATCGTCCGAGGCGGCGGCTCGCGCTCTTGACCGCAGCCTCGCCTCGATCGACCGGTTCATCAACTCGGTCTGGATCGAAGACGGCCTGTCCGACAACACGCTGGCCGCGTACCGGCGCGACCTGACCGGCTATTCGCAGTGGCTGGCGCAGGCGCAGCAGCGGGCTCTGGACGAGACCCGTGAAAGCGACCTGCGCGAGCGCGCGGTGGCGGCGCATGCCGACAGCAAGACCAGCACCGCCAACCGCAGGCTCACGGTGTTCAAGCGCTACTTCCGCTGGGCGCTTCGCGAGGGCGTGCTGACGATCGACCCGACCTTGCGCCTGCTCAGCGCCAAGCCGGCGCAGCGGCTGCCCAAGACCTTGTCGGAAAGCCAGGTCGAGGCATTGCTCGCCGCGCCCGATGTGGGCGTGGC
>JAOPXK010000105.1 GCA_025965195.1 Marmoricola sp. | reverse complement strand
CACTACTGCACGTTCGTCGAGACTCCTGGCCAGCTCCGTCGTACCGGCCGGGGCATGTACCTCTCGCCCGACGAGATCCTTGCGATCGCGCGCGAGGGCGCTGCGCTCGGCTGCACCGAAGCCTTGTTCACGCTCGGCGACCGGCCCGAGGACCGTTGGCCCGAGGCACAGGCGTGGCTCGACGAGCAGGGCTACGACTCGACCTTGGCCTACGTCCGGGCGATGTCGATCCGGGTGCTCGAAGAGACCGGGCTGCTGCCGCACCTCAACCCCGGCGTGATGTCCTGGGAGGAGATGAACCGGCTCAAGCCGGTCAGTCCGTCGATGGGCATGATGCTCGAGACCACCTCGACCCGCCTCTTCACGGAGAAGGGCGCGGCCCACTACGGCTCGCCGGACAAGGACCCCGCCGTACGGCTGCGGGTCCTCGAGGACGCCGGTCGCCTGTCGATCCCGTTCACCACCGGCCTGCTGATCGGCATCGGCGAAACCCTCGAAGAGCGAGCCGAGTCGATCTTCGCGATCCGCAAGGTGGCCCGCCAGTACGGCAATGTGCCGGAAGTCATCATCCAGAACTTCCGCGCCAAGCACGACACGGCGATGCGCCACACCGACGACCTCGCCCTCGACGAGTACGTCGCCGCGATCGCGGTCTCCCGCATCGTCCTCGGCCCGAAGCTCCGCCTGCAGGCGCCGCCCAACCTGGTCGACAGTTCGGAAGGTTCCGAGGAGTGCGCTGCGTTGCTGGGCGCCGGCGTCGACGACTGGGGCGGCGTCTCGCCCCTCACCCCCGACCACGTGAACCCCGAGCGCCCGTGGCCCTCCCTGGACCGGCTCCGCTCGATCACCGAGCGCGCCGGCTTCACCCTGAAGGCCCGGCTGACCGCCCACCCCGAGTACGTCCTCGCCGGCGAACCCTGGATCGACCCCCGGGTCTCCGGCCACGTGGCCGCCCTCGCCAACGACGACGGCCTCGTCAAGGCCGACGTCCGCCCCACCGGCCTCCCCTGGCAGGAACCCGACGGCGGCTTCGCCTCAGTCGGCCGCACCGACCTCTTCAAGACAGTCGACGAAACCGGCAGGACGAACGACCGGCGCACCGACTTCAACGACGTCTACGGCAACTGGGACGCCACCAAGGAAGCCGCCGAGCTGAGCGACGCCCACCAGGCCGCCGCGGACAGTGCCAGAGGCCCGGTGGCCGGTACGGGCGGCGACGGGGGCCCCGGGCGCGCCGTGGATGGGACTGGCCTCCGTGGAGCTCCGTCCTCCGAGGAGGCGCCAGCCGACGAGCAGGACGGACGCAACGGGTGGTTGGCGCGCCCGGGGGTCCCGTCGTCGGTCGGGTCGGCCGCAGGGTCGGAGGCGCTGGCCGCCGCCGAGAAGGACCCCGGGAACCTGTCCGACGAGCACGCGTTGACCCTGATGACAGCCGAGGGCGAGCTCCTCGAGGAGGTCATCGCCCTGGCGGATCACCTGAGACGTCAGAGCGTCGGCGACGACGTGACCTACGTCGTCAACCGGAACATCAACTTCACCAACGTCTGCTACGTCGGCTGCCGCTTCTGCGCCTTCGCCCAGCGACGAACCGATGCCGATGCCTACAGCCTCAGCCTCGACCAGGTCGCCGACCGCGCGGAGGAAGCCTGGCACCTCGGCGCGTCCGAGGTCTGCATGCAGGGCGGCATCGACCCCGAGCTCCCGGGCACGGCGTACTTCGACCTCGCAGCCGCGGTGAAGAACCGGGTGCCCGACATGCATGTGCACGCGTTCAGCCCGATGGAGATCGTGAACGGCTCGAGCCGGACCGGGTTGTCCTTCGAGGACTTCCTGATCAAGGCCCGCGAGTCGGGCCTGGACACGATCCCGGGCACGGCCGCGGAGATCCTCGACGACGAGGTCAGGTGGGTGCTGACGAAGGGCAAGCTCCCGACGAGCACCTGGGTCGAGATCGTGAGTACGGCGCACAAGGTGGGCATCCGGTCGAGCTCGACGATGATGTACGGCCATGTCGACAACCCGAGGCACTGGGTCCAGCACCTGCGGGTGCTGAGCCGGATCCAGGACGAGACAGGCGGATTTACTGAGTTCGTGCCGTTGCCGTTCGTGCACCACTCGGCTCCGATCTATCTCGCCGGCGTGGCCCGTCCCGGCCCGACGCTGCGCGACAACCTGGCCGTGCACGCGATGGCCCGGATCATGTTGCACGGCCGGATCGACAACATCCAGACCAGCTGGGTCAAGCTCGGCACCGAGGGCACCCAGGCGATGCTCAAGGCCGGCGCGAACGACCTCGGTGGCACGCTGATGGAGGAGACGATCTCCCGGATGGCCGGCTCCGAGCACGGGTCGGCCAAGACCGTGTCCGAGCTGCACGAGATCGGTGAAGGCATCGGCCGACCCGTCGTCGAGCGCACCACGACGTACGGCGTACCGGCAGCCCGTTAGCTCCTCAGCGGGTCAGCGAACGCCTGCGGGTCAGTGCGTCGACGCCCGCCGCGATGAGCAGCACGACGCCGGTGATCACCTGCTGGTACTCGACGCCGAGGTTCGGCTTGAGGCCCAGTCCGTTGGGGATCATCACGATCACCAGGGCGCCGAGGATCGCGTCCCGCGGCTTGCCACGCCCGCCGAACAGCGACGTCCCGCCGATGACCGCCGCAGCCACGGAGAACAGCAAGATGTTGCCGCCACCGAGGCCGAGCGAGACCGAGCTCGACGTCGAGGCGACGAGGATCCCGCCGAGAGCACCGAACGATGAGCAGAGCGTGAAGGCGGTTACCTTGATGTGGACCACGTCGATGCCAGCCCGTCGTGCAGCTTCCTGGTTTCCGCCGGTGGCGAAGAGGTGGCGCCCCCACGAGGTCTTGGAGAGCGCGATCGTGCACACGATCATCAGCGTGATCGAGATCGACGCCGCCCAGGGGATCCCCTCGGTCACGGCATAGGTGTTGGTATTGCGGTTCTGGTTGGCCAGCAGGGTCAGGACGACCCCGGCAACGGCGATCACTCCGCCTCGCAGCAGCACCAGGCTGAGCGCGTCGGCGGCCAGACCCGCCCGCTGGGCCGAGAGGGACTTCAGGGCCGTGTAGCCGATGTAGCCGGCCACCACGACGATCGTGAACGCCCAGCTCAGCGCCGGGCTCATGTTCCTGTTCGTCAAGCCGAACCAGAAGGCGTAGTTGGAGGTGCCGATCGGCTGCGACGTCAAGGCGAACAGCAGCACGCCTTGCCACGCCAGGAACAGCGCCAGGGTGGCGATGAAGCTGGGGATCCCGACCTTCGCCACCAGGAAGCCGGTGAACACGCCGACGGCTGCGCCGAGCGCGACGGCCGCGACCAGAGCGAGGATCAGGTGCTTGTCGAGGTTGGTGGCGACGATGACCAGGCCGATCGCAATCACCACTGCTCCGGTGTAGGCCTTGAGCCACACCGCGAGCCCGATCGCAGCGACGAACGAGACGATCAGCGACCAGAACAGGAAGCCCGGGATGGCTCCGTGCAGGTCGCCGGAGAAGACGGCCCGTGCCGCAAAGCCGGCACACATGCCGCCGGTCGTGCCGGCCGCAAGGTCGATCTCCCCGATCAGCAGCACGAACACCAGGCCAAGTCCGATGACTGCGATGTAGGCGCCCTGGCCGGGCAGGTTGCCGATGTTGTAGCGAGTCAGGAACCGGTCACTGACCTGGCTGAAGATGACCACGAGGACGATGAGTCCGAGGATCGACGGCAGTGCACCGGGATCGCCCGACCGCAGCCTGGCGAAGTAGGAGCCGATCGCGCTACCGATGGTGCGACGCTCGACGTCCAGGGAGAAGCTGGCCCGGTCTTCGGTGTCGACATTCTTGTCAGACATTCGCTGGCCCTCAGAGGTTCTTGTTGGCGGTGGCGGGGGCGAGGCCGATGTCGCCGCTGCGGCCGGAGGTGATCAGTTCGACGATCTGGGTCGTACTGCTGTCCTTGGTGAGGACCTCAGCCGCGATCCGTCCGAGGTACAGGGCAGCGACCCGGTCGGCGACCTCCATCACGTCGTTCATGTTGTGCGAGATCAGCACGACACCGACGCCTTGGTCAGCCAGCCGACGGACGAGGTCGAGCACCTGGCGTGTCTGCGCGACACCGAGCGCGGCGGTCGGCTCATCGAGGAACACCACCTTGCTGTTCCAGAGGACCGCCTTGGCGATGGCCACGGTCTGGCGTTGCCCACCGGAGAGGTTGGCCACCAGCTGGCGCACCGAGGACACGGTCCGCACCGAGAGGCTCGTAAGGGCCTCTCGCGCCTGGCGCTCCATCTCGCCGTCAGCCAGGAATCCGAACCGCCGGATCTCCCGGCCGAGGAACATGTTCTGGGTGATGTCGAGATTGTCGGCCAGCGCGAGGTCCTGATAGACGAACTCGATGCCGAGCCCGGTCGCGACGCGCGGATCGCTGATGGTGACGGGCTTGCCCTCGAAGTACACGTCGCCGCTGTCGATGCCGTTGATGCCGGCGACGCACTTCACCAGGGTGGACTTCCCGGCGCCGTTGTCTCCGACGAGGGCGGTCACCTCTCCGGGATAGACCCGGAAGTCCACGTCCTGCAAGACATGCACAGGGCCGAAGCTCTTGTTGAGTTTGGTGATCTCGAGGATCGGCTCAGTCACGTGCGTTCACCGTCCGGTGTCGTTGGAGGTTCGAACAAAAAGGCGGCCGCGCCGGATGATGGCCGGACGGGATCGCCGTCCGGCCATCATCGACGCCAGCTAGGTCGGGCTGTCAAGCAGTCCTGGGACAAGCCTGCTCAGGAAACACCGAGCTTGGCACAGGCTGCTTCGATGTTCTTGCAGATGGCAGCCGCGGTGAGAGCTCCAGCCTTGACCACGTCGCCGATGTTCGCCTGAGTGATCACCTCTGACGGAAGCAACAGCGCCTGGATCTTGTGGCTGGGGTTCGTCGGGTCGTCGAACGGGCTCAGCGTGATGCCGGCCGCGGACGCGTCCTTGCCCTGGATCAGCGCGATCGCGAGCTGCGCGGCAGCCTGCGCCTCGAGCTTGACGTCCTTGAAGATCGTCATGCTCTGCTGACCGTTCACGATGTTCTGCAGGCCCTCGACACCGGAGTCCTGACCGGTGACGACGACGTGGCCGTTGAGGCCGCTGCTCTTGAGGACACCGATGACGGCGTTGGCGATGTCGTCGTTGGCGGCGAGGACGCCGTCAACCTTGCCATCGGCAGCGGTGAGTGCCTGGGTGAACGTCGGAGCGGCGTTCTCGACCTTCCAGCCCTTGACGACCGACTCGGAGGTGATCGTCAGCTTCCCGTCCTGCACGAGCGGGTCGAGGATCTCGTGCGCGCCCTTCTTGAACAGCACCGCGTTGTTGTCGACGTCGGTGCCGCCGTCCATCATGATGATGTTCGGGTTGGTGACCTTGTTGGCGTTCAGGCAGTCGACGAGCGTCTGGGCCTGGAGCTTGCCGACGTCCTCATTGTCGAAGGACACGTAGTAGCCGGCGCTGCCACCGAGGTTGACCCGGTCGTAGTCGATGACCTTCACACCGGCCGCCGCAGCAGCCTTTTCGACACCGGCACCGGAAGGCGCGTCGATCGAGTCGATGATCAGGACCTTGACGCCTTCGCCGATCATGCTCTGGGCGATCGAGGCGAACTTGCCGGTGTCTCCGCCGGCGTTCTGGATGTCAGGGGTGATGCCTGCCTCGGTAAGCGCCTTCTGGAGGAGCGGCTTGTCGTAGAGCGTGTAGCGCGTCGACGACGTGGTGTCGGGAAGGATGACGCCGACCTTGCCGGTCGCCTTGCCAGTGGTGCCGCCGGATGCCGGCGGGCTGGCCGCGCTGAGCGGCGGGCTGGTCAGGCTGCAGGCAGCCGTGATCTTGGGGGTGGTGCCAGCAGTTGAGCCACTGCCGGCATTGTCGTCGCTGGAACTGCCACAGGCAGCGAGGCCGCCGGCACCGAGTGCGACCGTGGCGCTGACTACAGCGACCCTACGGATGAGAGATGACACGGGATTTCCTCCTGGGGTGAGGCCTCGGCCCATGACCGACCACGGGCAGAACGGTTCCCAGAAGTGTGGTGGGTCACAAAGTAGTAGTCAAGACATGAACACAAATACGTTGATCTCATCTTTGCAACGTCTTTAATGCCTCACTCTTGACTAAGAACGCTTCATTAGCCCACAGTGTCAGCCATGTCTGTCGACGAGCGTGTAGCGCCGGGGTCCACCACCTCGTTGCGTGCCTCGAACCAGCGACGAGTCCTGGACCTGCTCCTCGCTCGAGGCAACGCGCTCGCCACCCAGGCCGACATCACCCGAGAGACCGGACTGGCTGCCGGAACGGTCTCCAGCATCGTCAGGCAGCTCGCCGCTGCCGACATCGTGAGCACGGTGGCAGGCGCCGGTCGCAGGGGTACGACGGTCCAGCTCGCGCGCGGCGCCGGGCTCGTTGTCGGCATCGACTTCGGCCACAGCCACCTCGCCGTCGCCGTCGGGGACATGGCAGGCCAGATCCTCGGAGAGGCTCGCGAGCCCATCGACTCCGGCCACCTGCACGACGACGGCCTCGCCCGGGCAGTTGCCCTTCTCGACAGGCTGCTCGCCGAGGTGGACGCCACCCGAGCCGAGGTGCGCAACATCGGCATGGGTCTGCCAGCGCCCATCTCCGAGGATCTGGTGATGTCCTCGGCAATCCTCCCCGGCTGGGTCGGGGTCAATGCCCGTGAGGCCGCCGCTCAAGCCTTCGGGGTCGCCGTACACATCGAGAACGACGCCAACCTCGGCGCCCTGGCCGAGCACCGGCGTGGCTCTGGCCGCGGGCATGACAACGTCGTGTTCGTGAAGGTCTCGTCAGGTGTCGGCGCCGGCCTGATCATCAACAATCTGCTCTTCGGCGGCGCCCGCGGGACAGCCGGTGAGATCGGCCATCTCACGCTCGACGAACAGGGTCCGCTGTGTCGTTGCGGCAGCCGCGGCTGCCTCGAGGCGTACGCCGCAACCGGAACGGCCCAGGCCATGATGGCCGAGCAGATGCCGGGTGCCGCGATCGACGAGATCATCGACGCGGCGCGACACGGCAATGTGTCGGCACTGCGGGTCTTCGAGGACGCCGGCCTGCACCTCGGGTGGGGTCTCGCGGCTGTCACGAACCTGGTGAACCCGGGAGTGATCGTCGTCGGCGGCGACATGTCCCGTGCCGGCGACCTGCTGCTCGACTCGGCTCGGCAGAGCCTCCGGCGCCACGTACTCGCCGGTGCGGCGGCAACACCTGTTGTCGTTGCCTCATTGGGCGATCGGTCCTCCGTGGTCGGCGCGCTGGTACTCGCCATCGAAGCCACCGACCTCCTCCCCGAAGCCTCCTAGACCGATAGTCCGAGACGTTTTGGCCCTCGTTTCGGGCTCAAGTGGGGCCAGATCGTCTCGGACTATCGAGCCTCGACGACCAGCTCAACCTCGAAGCCTTCGGAGCTCTCCAGGTAGAGGGCGGTGTGCCCGTCGCCACCGGCATGCGGATAGCGATCGGCGAAGAGCTCATGCCAGCCGTGCTCGGTCGAGGCGCCGCGGATGCGGTCCAGCAGACCCCGGTCCTCTGCAGTCAGCGCCAGATGGTTCATGCCCGGTCGCATCCGGTCATGGGGCTCGTCGACCAGGTCGGCCGAGGACTCCATGAAGAGATAGGTGCCGTCGGGATGCACCCAGGAGAAGGCGTCCTCGCCCGACACATCCGACTCCCAGCCGAGCTCTCCGAGCAGCCACTCCCACTCGTTGCTCGACCGGGCGAGGTCGCTGACCCAGAGCTCGAGATGGTGCACCGCGCGGGGCATCGGAGGGTCAGCCCAGCCGGACGGGAAGGGTCTCGAGGCCGAAGACGATCGACATGCTGTGGTAGTCGAGATCCTCGGCGGGCTCGGCGAGCTGCATGTCCGGGAAGCGCTTCGCCAGCGCCGGGAAAGCGGCCCGCAGCTCCATCCGTGCGAGCTCGGCACCCACGCAACGGTGGAACCCGTAGCCGAAGGCGAGATGGGATCCGTTGGCCCGCGAGGGATCCAGCCTGTCGCCGACCGTCGTACGCGGATCACGGTTGGCGGCCGGAAGCGAGGACAGGATGACCGAGCCCTTCTTGATCGGGTGGCCGGCGACGACGACGTCCTCCTTGGCGAACCGCGGGAAGGCAACCTGTACGACGGACAGGTAGCGCAGCAAGTCCTCGACGATCGAGTCGACCGACTCGGGGTCGTTGATCAGGCGCTCCCAGAGCTCCCGGTTCTGCAGGAGCACGGAGGTGCCGAGGGCGAGCATCGACGCACTCGTCTCCAGCCCGCCCGTGAAGACACCGTCGGCCAGCCCGCCGAGGTCGAAGTCGTTGATCTCGTCGCCGTGCTCACGGATGATCTGGCCGATCAGGCCGGGCCCGGGGTCCTTGCGCTGACGCGCGGTCGCACCGAGCAGGAACTCGCGGGACCCGCTGATCGCTCCGATCGAGCCGGTCCCGCCCTTGGAGACGTCGAAGCGCGCCGAGCCGAGGGACCGGAAGGTCTCGCGCTCCTCGTCGGGCAGTCCGAGCAGGTCACAGATCATCAGGAACGGGATCGGGAACGCGAAGGTCTGCACCAGGTCGAGAGTCCCGTCGGCACCGGCCTTCTCGGTCTCGTCGAGCTGTCGCTCGATGATGGCCTCGAGGCTCGGCTTGATCCGAGCCAGCCGGCGCATCGTGAACTCGGGGGTGAGCAGCTTGCGCTGTCTGGTGTGCTCGGGCGGGTCGGTGAACCCCAGGCCGCCGATGTCGCCACTCTCGACGTTGCCGCTCTTCTTGCCCATGTAGGGCCGGATGTCGGTGGAGTACGACGTGGTGTCCCCGAGCACCTCACGGGACTCGGCGTCACCGGAGATGAGCCACACATCGAGCCCGAGGAGGGACGTGATCTTCTTGACCGGTTCGGACTCGCGGGTCTCGCCGAGCCTCGCGATCGGGTCGACCCCGTCGCGCTGCAGGGGCCAGGCGAGGCTGTCGGGGACCTTGTCGAGACGCGACAGGTCGATGCCGCCTGTGCGGGCAAGCAGTGTCCGACGTACGACGCCCTGGATGGCGCTGACCAAACCCATGTGTTCTCCGCCTTAGCCCCATGAAACAGCGAAAGCCTAATGGACGCCCTCATCTCCGGAATGACCGGCGGCGTTGCGACGTTCCGATCGTCATGAGTCAACTGTTCTCGCCGTACGCCCTGCGTCAGACCGTGCTCCGCAACCGGGTGGTCGTTTCGCCGATGTGCCAGTACTCCGCCGTCGACGGAGTGCCGAACGACTGGCACCTGGTGCACCTCGGCTCGTTCGCCCGAGGAGGCGCGGGGCTGGTCTTCACCGAGGCAGCCGCGGTCGTCCCAGAGGGACGGATCTCCCCCGCCGACGCCGGCATCTGGAATGACGAGCAGCAGGCGGCGTGGGCACCGGTCGTCGATTTCGTGCACGGCCAGGGAGCCGTCGCCGGCATCCAGCTCGCCCACGCCGGCCGGAAGGCGTCCACGGTTGTCCCGTGGCAGGGTCGCGGTGTCGTACCCGAGTCCGAAGGCGGCTGGCAACCGGTCGGGCCGTCCCCGATCGCCTACCCCGAGATGGCAGTTCCCCACGAGCTGACCCCGGCTGAGCTGGCCGAGATCACGGCTGCCTTCGCGACGGCCGCCCGTCGCTCGCTGGCGGCCGGGTTCGACGTACTCGAGATCCATGGGGCGCACGGCTACCTGATCCACGAGTTCCTCTCGCCGCTCTCGAACCACCGCAGCGACGAGTACGGCGGGTCCTTCGAGAACCGCTCGCGGTTGCTGCTCGAGATTGTGGGCGCGATCCGGGCAGCGGTGCCGGGGCCGACCCCGCTGGTGGTCCGGATCTCCGCGTCCGACTGGGTCGATGACGGCTGGTCCATCGATGACTCCGTCCGGTTGTCGCGGGTGCTGCGCGACGCCGGAGTCGACCTGGTCGACGTGTCCAGCGGCGGCAACGCGCCCGCGAGGGTCCCGGTCGAGCCCGGCTACCAGGTGAGGTTCGCCGAGCAGATCCGCCGCGAGGCCGGCGTACCCACGGGCGCGGTCGGCCTGATCACCGAGCCCAAGCAGGCCGAGGAGATCCTCACCAACGGGTCGGCCGACCTGATCTTCCTGGCGCGGGCGTTGCTCCGCGATCCGCACTGGGCGCTGCGCGCCGCCCACGAGCTCGGGGTCACGGTCGGCGAGGGCGTCGAGTGGCCGAGCCAGTACGCCCGGGCCGCTCTCTGACCGAAGACCAGTCGGTTGACATTCGGGGCCAGTATGTAAAGACTCGAGTCCCCAGCTGACGGAGCTGTCATGGCCGCACTTCTCACCAGTCCGCGCACCAGGCTGCACGAACGGTTCTCATCGGTTCTGCTGCTCCCAGCTCCCCGGAGGCTCGATGAGGCGTGGCTGAGGTTCAGCCGACACTGGCCGGCGAAGCCGCTCGCCGAGCCACCGGCCGGCAGCGACCTGCTGGCCGTGCCCGGTGACCGGGGCCTGCCACTGATCGGGCACATGCTCGACTCCATCCGCTTCGGCCTCGACATGGCGCTCGAGCGTTACCAGCGCTACGGACCCGTGTCCTGGATGGGTTTCTTCGGCACCAGGATGGTCGTCGTGGCCGGTCCACCGGCGACGCAGGCCGTGCTCATCAACAAGGACAAGGCGTTCTCCCAGGACGGCTGGACACTCATCATCGACCGGTTCTTCCACCGCGGGCTGATGCTGATGAGCTTCGACGAGCACCACATGCATCGGCGGATCATGCAGGAGGCGTTCACCCGCCCCCGCCTGACCCAGTACGTCGACCAGGTCGTGCCCACGGCCCACAAAGGTGTCGTCGGCTGGCCGACGAACGGCCCGGTCCGGATCTATCCCAGGCTGAAGGAGCTCACCCTCGACGTTGCCACCGAGGTCTTCATGGGCGGCCGTGGCGGTGAGGACACCCGTGCGGTCAACCAGGCCTTCGTCGCGACGGTGCGGGCTCCGACCGCGATCATCCGGGCGTCGCTGCCCGGCGGTCGTTGGCGAGCGGGTCTCCAGGGCCGCAAGCTGCTCGAGGACTACTTCCACAAGCACCTGCCCGAGACCCGGGCCCAGGACGGCAACGACCTCTTCGCGGCGCTCTGCCATGCGACGACCGAGGATGGCGACAGCTTCAGCGACGACGACGTGGTCAACCACATGATCTTCCTGATGATGGCCGCGCACGACACCACGACGGCGACGACGACGGCCGCGGTGTACTACCTCGCCAAGCACCCCGAGTGGCAGGAGCGGGCGAGAGCCGAGTCGGACGCCCTCGGCGACAGCGACCCGGGCATCGACGGCCTCGAGGGTCTCGAGACACTCGACCTCGTCGTGAAGGAGACCCTGCGACTCGTCGCACCCGTGCCCGCGATGATGCGCAAGGCCGTGAAGGACACCGAGCTCGAGGGGCACTTCATCCCGGCGGGAGCGATCATCTCGATCACGCCGGCGTTGAACCACTACGACCCGGCGTACTGGACCGAGCCCGAGACCTTCGACCCCGATCGCTTCGGGCCGGAGCGTCACGAGGAGAAGTCACACCGCAACGCCTGGATCCCGTTCGGCGGGGGCGCCCACAAGTGCATCGGGATGCTGTTCGGCACGCTCGAGGCCAAGGCGATCCTGCACGAGATGCTGCGCACCTATCGCTGGACGGTGCCCGAGGGCTACGAGGTGCAGTGGGACAGTACGGCGCTGCCGGTGCCGGTCGACGGCCTGCCCATCCAGCTGCACCGCCGCTGAGCACTCTCGGGACCCGTCCCTGCGAACTGCCACACTGACGCCGTGCGCGTGGGAATGACACTGCCGGTGATGGAACCCGGCCTCGATGGAGACCTGCTCGAAGCCTGGGCTCGAGCGATCGATGCCGGCCCGTTCTCCTCACTGTGCTTCGGGGAGCGGATGGCGTTCGACAACCCCGATGCGCTCACGCTGCTGGGCGCCTGTGCGGCCTGGACAGAACGGGTCCGGCTGGTCACCACGGTGATCGTGCCGCAGCTCCACGATCCGGTGATGCTGGCCAAGGCGCTCGCGACTGCCGACCTACTCAGCAAGGGCCGGTTGTCCGTCGGCCTCGGTGTCGGTGGTCGCGACGAGGACTACGTCGCCGCGGGCGTCGACCCGGCCCTGCGCACGCTGGCCGAACTGGCCGATCGTGCGGCCGTGATGAAACGGGTGTGGGCGGGCGACCGCGTGGTCGAGGCCTGTCTCCCGGTGGGACCGGCACCGGTCCAACCGGGTGGTCCAGAGCTGCTGGTCGGCGCCCTCGGCCCACGGTCGATCCGCAGGGCAGCGACGTGGGCCGACGGGCTCGCAGGCATGACGATGGACCTCGATCTTGCCGGTGTCGCGGCTGCCTTCGGGCAGGCTCGCGCAGCCTGGTCGGCGGAGGGGCGTCCGCCGCCGCGCCTGACCACCTCGTTCTGGTTCGCGATCGGCGACGGCGCGCGTGACCAGCTGGACCGGCACCTGCGGCACTACCTCAACTGGCTGCCGTCCTCGATCGTGGAGGCGATGCTGCCGAGCTGCGGATTCGCCGGCTCCGGGAGCGAGCTCCTCGGGCTCCTGAAGCGGTTGGAGGATCTCGGCGCGGACGAGGTCTGCCTGATCCCGACCGACGGCGACGTGGGCCAGGTCCACCGGGTGGCGGACCTCATCGCCTGAGGATGCGCGCTCCTACTCCCACTCGATGGTGCCCGGCGGCTTGCTGGTGATGTCGACGGTGACGCGGTTGATTTCCCTTACCTCGTTGGTGATTCGAGTCGAGATGGTCTCCATCACGTCGTACGGCAGCCGCGCCCAGTCGGCGGTCATCGCGTCCTCGGACGTCACCGGCCGGAGTACGACGGGGTGGCCGTAGGTGCGGCCATCTCCCTGTACGCCGACAGAACGTACGTCGGCCAGCAGCACGACCGGCATCTGCCAGATCCCCCTGTCGAGGCCGGCCTTGGTGATTTCCTCGCGTGCGATCGCGTCGGCTTCCCGCAGAATGTCGAGCCGTTCGCGCGTCACCTCGCCGATGATCCGGATGCCCAGACCGGGGCCCGGGAACGGGTGTCGCCAGACGATCTCGGCTGGCAGGCCGAGTTGCTCCCCGACCAGTCGGACCTCGTCCTTGAAGAGAGTCCGGAGCGGCTCCACCAGGTCGAACTCGAGGTCGTCCGGAAGGCCGCCGACATTGTGGTGCGACTTGATGTTGGAGGTGCCGGCGCCGCCACCCGACTCGACCACGTCGGGATAGAGCGTGCCCTGCACCAGGAACGCGACCTTGGTGCCGTCGAGGGCCGCGTCGCCGAGGACCTCGGCCTCGGCGGCCTCGAAGACCCGGATGAACTCGCGCCCGATGATCTTGCGCTTCTCCTCGGGGTCGGTGACTCCGGCGAGCGCGTCGAGGAACCGCTTCTCGGCATCGACGACGTGCAGCTTCACACCGGTCGCGGCGACGAAGTCCCGCTCGACCTGCTCGGCTTCGCCCTTGCGCAGCAGGCCGTGGTCGACGAAGACGCAGTCGAGCCGGTCCCCGATCGCCCGCTGTACGACGGCAGCAGCCACCGCGCTGTCCACCCCACCCGAGAGGCCACAGATCGCGCGCCCGTCGGGTCCGATCTGTTCCCGGATGCGGGCGACCTGCTCCTCGACGATGTTGACCATCGTCAAGGTCGGCCGACAGCCGGCGATGCCGATCAGGAAGTGCTCGAGCACCCGCTGACCGTGCTCGGAGTGCATCACCTCGGGGTGCCATTGCACGCCGGCGAGCTTGAGGTCGACGTTCTCGAAGGCGGCGACCGGGGTGGCATCGGTCGAGGCGAGCACGGTGAAGCCCGCCGGGGCCTTCACCACCGAGTCACCGTGGGACATCCAGACCTTGTGCTCGGCGGGGATGTCAGCCAGCAGGGTGCCGGGCTCGGTGACCCGGACCGGCGTACGACCGAACTCGGAGCCGCCGGTGTGGGCCACCTCGCCATCGAGCGCCCGGGCCATCGCCTGAAAGCCGTAACACATGCCGAAGACGGGTACGCCGGCCTGGAACAGCGCGGCATCGACCTGCGGGGCACCGTCGGCGTAGACCGAGGAAGGACCACCGGAAAGGATGATCGCGGCCGGCTTGCGGGACAGCATCTCGGCAAGCGGCATCGTGTGCGGAACGATCTCGGAGTAGACCTTCGCCTCACGCACCCGACGGGCGATCAGCTGGGCGTACTGGGCGCCGAAATCGACGACGAGGACCAGGTCGTGCTCGGTCAAGAGAGGGGGCCTTTCCAGGTCACGATAGGGCGAGCCGGGGAAGGGTCGAGTCTAACTGCAGCGGTCGCTGCCGAAGGCGCCGACCGGCGCCGACGGGATTCCTCGAGAGTTTCCCGGAAATCTGCGCTTTTCCCCGACGCGGGGCATAACCCGGGTCAGAGCGACTCGTTGAGCCATTCAGATCCGGCAGATTGCTCCCTCCCAGGCCGGATCTCGACACGGTCCGCCTAAACGTGGACGCGACCAGGGCCTGACCTCCCTCCCTCCCCGGTCAGGTCCTGGTGTCATGTCCGGGGCCTTTTGGGTTCAGGAGCTACGAGACCTGCACGATCGGGAGCCTGAGCGCGCCGGGGGCTGCCTCGGGAACGGCCGGAGAGTTCGGCGCAACCGGCGCGATCTTCTGGTAGGCCGACCCGATCTCGGGACGGGGGTCCACCTCACCCTTGTTGGGCCAGTAGGACATCGCCCGCTCCGCCTGGGCGGTGATCGTCAGCGACGGGTTCACGCCGAGGTTGGCGCTGATCGTCGAGCCGTCCGCGATGTGCAGGCCCGGATAGTTGTAGACCCGGTGGAAGGGGTCCACCACTCCGGAGGCCGGCGAGTCCCCGATCGTGCAGCCGCCGATGAAGTGCGCGGTCAGCGGGACGTTGAACGGCTCCCCGATCGTGCCGCCGGCGGTCCCGCCACCCATGGCCGCGGCCATCCGGCGTACGGCGTCGTTGGCGGCCGGGATCCAGGACGGGTTCGGCTCGCCGTGGCCCTGCTTCGAGGTCATCCGCCAGCCCAGCGGCGTCTTCTTCGGGAACGTGGTGATCGAGTTGTCCAGCGTCTGCATGACCAGCGCGATCACCGTGCGCTCGGACCAGTGCTTGAAGTCGTAGAGCTTGGCGATGTTGGCCTTCTCGGCCCAGAGCTGCGCGAGCCAGGTCTGCCAGCGCGGCCTGTCGCCGCCACCGTCGGTGAGCACCGTCTGCATCAGCGACATCGCGTTGGAGCCCTTGCCGTAGCGGACCGGCTCGATGTGGGTCACCTCGTCGGGATGGAAGGACGAGGTGATCGCGACCCCTTCGGAGTAGTCGGTCCCCATGTCCGGTGCGATCGCGCCCAGCAGGGCCTCGGAGTTGGTCCGGGTCAGCACGCCGAGGCGGTCGGACAGGTCGGGAAGGTCGCCGGTGACCTTCAGGACGTGCAGCAGTTTCGACGTACCGAGTGCGGCCGCGGCGAAGACCACCTGGCGTGCGGTGAACGTCTTCGTCGCCGTACGCCGGGAGAGCTTGGCCTTCGTCCAGCGGGCATCGACCCGGTAGCCGCCGTCGATCGGGCGGACCCGCGTGACGGTGGTCAACGGGTGCACCTCGGCGCCTCGCTTCTCGGCGAGGTAGAGGTAGTTCTTGACCAGGGTGTTCTTGGCGTTGTGCCGGCACCCGGTCATGCACTCGCCACAGTTCAGGCAGGCACTGCGGTCCGGGCCCTCGCCGCCGAAGAACGGGTCGGCAACCTTCGCGCCCGGAGCCTGGCCCGGCCCTCCGAAGAACACTCCGACCGGCGTTGGGTGGAATGACTCCCCCACACCCATCTCGTCGGCGACCGTCTTCATGATCTTGTCGGCCGGTGTCAGGTGCGGGTAGGTGACCACACCGAGCATCCGCTTCGCCTGGTCGTAGTACGGCGCCAGCTCGGCCTTCCAGTCGGTGATGTGTGCCCACGACTTGTCCTGGTAGAACGCGTCGAGGGGTTCGTACAACGTGTTCGCGTAGACCAGCGATCCGCCGCCCACACCTGCTCCCGCGAGGATCAGGCAGTCCTTGACCGCGTCGATGCGCTGGATGCCGTAGCAGCCGATCTCGGGCTGGAACAGGAACTTCTTCAGGTCCCAGGAGGTGTCGGCGAAGTCCTCGTCGCTGAGCCGGGCGCCGGCCTCGAGTACGGCGACCCGGTAGCCCTTCTCGGTAAGCCGGAGCGCACTGACCGAGCCGCCGAAGCCGGACCCGATGATGAGGACGTCGTAGTCGAACTCGCTTGGCGGGGTGCTCATGCCTTGCCGAGCTTGTTGAGCAGGCGGAGGCTGGCGGTCATCACCTTCGCGTAGGTCTCGTCGCTCATCCCGAGGAACGGAGCGATCGGGACCAGGCGCTGCGAGCCGACCGACTGCGTCTCGGTGTAGCGCAGGATGCCCTCGGTGCCCTGGCGGCGGCCGAGGCCGGACTGGCGCATGCCGCCCATCGGCGCATCGATGCTCGCGAACGTTGCGGCGAACGCCTCGTTGATGTTCACCGTGCCGCACTTGATCTGGCCGGCGATCAGCCGGGCCCGCCTGACGTCGCGGCTGTAGATCGAGCCGTTCAGGCCGTACTCGCCCGCATTGGCCCGCGCGACCGCGTCGGCCTCGTCGTGGAAGCGGTAGAGCGAGATGACCGGGCCGAAGGTCTCGTTCTCGAAGCAGGTCATCTCCGGTGTGACGCCCTCGAGGATGGTCGGCTCGAAGAAGAACGGGCCGAGGTCCGGGCGGGCCTTGCCGCCGGTCAGGACCGTGGCGCCCTTGGCGACGGCATCCTCGACGTGCGCGGTGACGGTGTCGAGCTGGTCCTGCGAGATCAGCGACCCCATGTCGACGCCCCAGCCGATGCCGACGCCCAGGGTCATCGCCTCGGTCTTGGCGACGAAGCGGTCCTTGAACCGGTCGTAGATCTGGTCGGCGACGAACATCCGCTCGGTGGAGACACAGAGCTGGCCGGCGTTGGAGAACGTCGCGCGGACGGCACCCTCGGCGGCCCGGTCGATGTCCGCGTCGCGCAGGATCAGGATCGGGTTCTTGCCGCCGAGCTCGAGCGAGCAGCCGATCAGCCGCTCCGCGCACTGCTTGGCGATCGTCTTGCCGGTCGCGGTCGAGCCGGTGAAGCAGATGTAGTCGGCACGCTCGATCATCGGCGTGCCCAGCTCGCGGCCGGCACCGGCGACGACGTTCCAGAGGTCGCGCGGGAAGCCAGCCTCCTCGAGGAGCTGGGCCGCGAGCAGCGCGCTCAGCACGGTCTGCGAGTCGGGCTTGATCACCACCGCGTTGCCGGCGAGCAGGGCCGGCAGGCCGTCGCAGAGTGCCATCGTGAAGGGGTAGTTCCACGGCGAGATGATCCCGACGACACCCTTGGGCACCCGGTTGACCTGCACGCGGGTCAGGACCGGGAAGACCCCCATCCGTCCGGCCGTGTCGAGGTGCTGGTGCGCCGTACGCCCGTAGTAGCGCGCGGTCAGCGCGATGTGCAACGGCTCGTCGAAGGCGTTCTTGCGAGCCTTGCCCGACTCCCAGCAGATCAGGTCGATGATCTCGTCCTGCCGGTCGAGCACGAGGTCATGGAGACGGAGGAGCTTCTCCGCGCGGTCGTCGAGGGAGGTCTGTGCCCAGGCCTTCTGAGCCCGGCGCGCCCGCGCGAAGGCCTCGGCCACGTCCTCGGCACTCGACTGCGGAATCGTCGCGAGGGGCTGGCCGGTGCTCGGGGCGTACGCCGTCACCGACCGGCCGGTGGTCGTCACGATCCGGTCCGTGAGCGCCCTGACGTACTCACGCTCGAACGCGTACGACGCCCTCGGGTCGTGCTCCGGATCGTGCGGAAACTCCGTCGCGCTGGATCCGGTCGGAGTGTTCGACGGGTCAGAGGGCAGGCTCATGTCCGGAGAATAGGCCGCCCCCCGACCTTTACACAATGCCTTGTCTTGTAAAGTGCTCGTCTTTCGCCGACCCGTCGACAACTCACGCTAGAAATGCCTCGACCCGGCAGAAGTTCACGCACGCACGATGAACTTCTGCCGGGTCGGCGCCCAGTCAGCGTGAATTTCTGCCGGGTCAGCGATCCTCGGGGTCGGCTGGTGGGGCGGCTCCGGCCTTCTCGTCGCGGTCGGCCCACTCGAGCAGTGGGGACAGGTCGAAGACGGCGTCGTCGATGCCGGCATGCAGGTCGCCGAGCTCGGCGAACCGGGCCGGCATGGTCGCGATCGTGAAGTCCTCGGGCTCGCAGTCGTCGACCTCGTCCCAGTGGATCGGGGCGGAGACGGTGCCGATCTCGTTGCCTCGCACGGAGTACGCCGCGGCGATGGTGTGGTCCCGGGCATTCTGGTTGTAGTCGACGAACAGCTGGGCGGGATCACGGTCCTTGCGCCACCAGGTCGTCGTGACCAGATCACAACGCCGCTCGACCTCACGAGCGAACGCCAGCGCGGCACGACGTACGTCGGAGAAACCGTGGTCCGGTGAGATCCGGACGTAGATGTGCAGGCCCGAGCCGCCCGAGGTCTTCGGAAAGCCGGTCGCGCCCAGGGAGTCGAGGACCTCGTGGGCCACGTGCGCGACCTTCTGGACGGTCTCCCAGGTGCAGGTCGGTCCGGGGTCGAGGTCGATCCGCCACTCGTCGGGAAATTCGACGGCTGTGCGGCGGGTATTCCAGGGATGGAACTCGACGGTCGACATCTGCACGGCCCAGATCACCTGCGCCAGCTCGGTCACACAGAGCTCGTCGGCGTACCGGTTCCAGCGCGGAAAATGCACCCGCACCGTCTCCATCCAAGGCGGCGCTCCGTGCGGCAGCCGCTTCTGGTGCACCTTCTCCCCGGTGACTCCGGTCGGAAACCGATGCAGCATGCATGGCCGCTCACGCAGCGCGTTGACGATGCCGTCGCCGACCGCGAGGTAGTACTCGACCAGGTCGAGCTTGGTCTCGCCGCGCGCAGGGAAGTAGACCCGGTCGGGGTTCGAGATCCGGACGACCTTGTCGTCGACCTCTATCTCGATTGCAGGGTTCGCCACCCCGACAACCTAGACCTCGACGTCCCGCGGATCGAAGAGAGCGCGCTCCCAGAAGGTGCCAGGAACAGCTCGACGTTGCTTCGCCGTCGCAGCCTCGCATCCCTGGGAAGTGATGCCCAGAGCTCGAAGTCAGGCCACGCCGTGCTTCCGGACGAACTCCAGGATCACCTCGGACAGTTCCGGTCGGCAGACGATGAGGTCCGGGAGGTAGACGTCGTCCTGGTTGTAGACCAGCGGCGAGCCGTCGAGGCGCGAGGTGAACAGACCGGCGGCCCTGGCCACTGCGACGGGCGCAGCCGAGTCCCACTCGTACTGCCCTCCGGAGTGCACATAGGCATCGGAGACATCGCGAACGACCGAGATCACCTTTGCTCCGGCCGAGCCCATCGGCACCAGCTCGGCATCGAGCTCCTCGGCAAGCGCCGTGGCGACCGCCGGCGGCCGGGTCCGGGAAACGACGAGCCGCGGACGGGCCGACGTCGACGGGGGTACGACGGGAGGCTGGCCGGTGTGGAACGTCGTACCGAGTCCTGGCTGGGCGACCGCTCCGACGACGAGATCCCCACTCGCCCGCGACCACAGCGCAACGTGCACGGCCCAGTCGTCGCGAGGCGGCTCCGAGAACTCCCGGGTGCCGTCCAGCGGGTCCACGATCCACACCCGATCCGCGGAGAGTCTGGCCTTGTCGGCTCCCTCCTTCGGGCCCTCTTCGCTCAGGACGGCATCGCCCGGCCGGTGCTCCGCGAGCAGCTGCATCAACAGGTTGTGCGCGGCGAGGTCGCCGGCGTCCTTGAGGTCCTTTCCCTCCAGGCCGCTCTGCCGCACCTGGAGGAGCAGCTCGCCGGCGACAGTCGCCGTCCAGGCGGCGAGGACGTGGTCATCAGCGGCGGCGGCTTCGGGCGGCGAGCCCGGGTCGAAGTCGATCATGGCGGTCAGACTACGGGTCGCGTGCTGAGGCGGCTGCCGGGGCGACCCCCTCGGCACCCGACCCGCAGCCGTCAGCGGTTGAAGGCCTGCTGGGTGGAGTCGAGCCCGGCGTCGATCAGCGACTCGACAGCGTCCGCGGCCGTGTCGATCTGGAACGGAAGTTCCTTGCGCTCGACGCTGGAGTAGCTGGACAGCACGAAGTCGGCGGGCTCCTGGCGGCCGGGTGGGCGACCGATGCCGGCGCGCACCCGGAAGAAGTCACCGGTGCCCAGCGAGGCGCGCATCGACTTCAGCCCATTGTGGCCGTTGTCGCCCCCACCGAACTTGACCCGGAGGGTGCCGAACGGGATGTCGAGCTCGTCGTGGATCGCAATGATGTGGTCAGGCTCGACCTTGTAGAACTTCGCGAGGGTCGAAACCGGGCCGCCCGACTCGTTCATGTAGCCACGGGCGCGCATCAGCACGATCCGCGGGCCCGGCGTACCGGCAGGAGTGAGGCGTCCTTCGACGACCTCGGCCCGGCCGGACTTGTGCGCCCGGAACGGTGAACCCATTCGACGGGCCAGCTCGTCGGTGACGAGATAGCCGATGTTGTGCCTGGTGCCGGCGTACGTCGGGCCCGGATTCCCCAGTCCGACGACCAGCCAGACATCGCTGTCGGTCATTGGTGCGTCCTTGTGGGTAGTCCGGGCCCGTCGCCAGAAGTGGAGCAAGGTGAAGAAGGTCAGCCCTCGTCTGGAGCCGAGTCGGCCGCAGCGTCGCCGCCATCGGCGGAGGCGCCGGCCTCGGCGTCCTCGCCTTCGGGGGCGTCGTGCTCGATGCCGGCCTCGCTCTCGGCCTCGGCAAGCTCTGCCTCGGCCTCTTCCTGCGACTTCTCCTGGGTGATGTTGACGATCAGCTGGTCGGGGTCGGTGACCAGCGTCGAGCCGGCCGGCAGCGTGAGGTCGGACGCCAGGATCTGGGTGCCGGCGGTGAGGCCCTCGATCGAGACCTCGATCGACTCGGGGATGTGGGTCGCCTCGGCCTCGAGGGTGACCACGTTGTTCTCGGTTGCCACAAAGGTCTCGGCAGCGGCGTCGCCGACCAGGTGGATCCGGACCTCGACAGTGACCTTCTCGCCCTTGCGGACAGCCACGAAGTCGACGTGCTCCAGGAATCCCTTGATCGCGTGCTGCTGGATCTGCTTGGTGAGCGCGAGCTGGACCTTGCCGTCGACCTCGATATTGAGGACGGCGTTGGTGCCGCCGTGCTTGATGGCCATCATCGTGTCGTGGCCGGGCAGGGTCACGTGGATGGGGTCGTTGCCGTGGCCGTAGATGACGGCAGGCACCTTGTTGGCGCGGCGGATACGGCGGGCGGCGCCCTTGCCGAACTCCGTGCGAGTCTCGGCCTTGATCAGATCCTCAGACATGCTGTGTTGCTCCTCGAGTCAATCGTCGTACAAGTCGTTTTGCTACGTCTGTGGCTGCCAAAAGACGAGGCTGATGAGCGGTGATCAGCTCGGAGACGACACATGCACCGCACGCACAACGGGCGCGGTGCATGGATTCCCAGACTGTGGATCACAGCATGGATTCACGAACCGGCCGCGTCGATCACGGAGGTGAGGTCTCCCTCGCCGAGGCAACCTGTGAATCTTAGCCCCGCCTTCTGGGCTTGGCGAATCGGGGCGTCAGATGCGGTGCCGGACCTTCGCCCAGTCGGGAGTACGGCGCCCGCCGCGGCGCCGTCCGAACGGCTCAGGCGTGGCCGTCGAACATGCTCGTGACCGAGCCGTCCTCGAAGACCTCGCGGATCGCCCGACTGAGCAGCGGTGCGATCGATAGGCAGGTGAGCTTGTCGAACTGCTGGTCGTCGGTCAGCGGAAGGGTGTTCGTGACCACGACCTCGACCGCCGGGCAGTTCTTCAGCCGGTCGACAGCAGGTTCGGAGAGGATCGCGTGGGTCGCGGCGATGATGACGCCGGCAGCGCCCTCGTTCATCAGGGCCTCGGCTGCCTTCACGATCGTGCCGCCGGTGTCGATCATGTCGTCGACGAGCACGCACATGCAGCCTGCGACCTCACCAACGACGCGGTTGGCGACGGTCTCGTTGGGCCGGTCGGTGCGACGGGTCTTGTGGATGAAGGCCAGGGGCGCGCCGCCGAGCCGCGCGGACCAGCGCTCGGCGACCTTGATCCGACCGGCGTCCGGGGAGACGATCGCGAGCTGCTGGTCGCCGTACTTCACCCTGACGTAGTCGGCAAGGATCGGCAGCGCCATCAGGTGATCGACCGGCCCATCGAAGAAACCCTGGATCTGGTCCGCGTGCAGGTCGACGGTGATCAGGCGGTCGGCGCCGGCCGTCTTGAAGAGGTCAGCCATCAGCCGAGCCGAGATCGGCTCGCGGCCGCGGTGCTTCTTGTCCTGGCGGGCGTAGCCGTAGAACGGGAGCACGACGGTGATCCGCTTGGCCGAGGCACGTTTCAGCGCGTCGACCATGATCAGGTGTTCCATGATCCACTCGTTGACCGGAGCGGTGTGGCTCTGGATCACGAACGCGTCGGAGCCGCGGACCGACTCCTCGTAGCGCACATAGATCTCGGAGTTGGCGAACTCGTACGCCGACGTCGGCACGAGCGCGGTGCCCAAGCCCTCGGCAACGGCCTCAGCCAGCTCCGGGTGTGCCCGGCCGCTGAAGATCATGAGGTGCTTCTCGGTGGTCTTTTTCATTCCCACGGTGTCTGGCCACTCCCTTGATCGCCGACTACGCACGCACGACGATTGTCACTCACCGACCTGTCAGTCCCCAACACCGGGTGGACCGTCTTGAGACGTGTCCTCGTCATTTTCTGTTTGCTCGCTCGCAGAAACTGCCGCCTCGGCCTGTTTGGTACCGGGTCGTTTGCGCTGCGCCCACTCCTCGTAGTGCCGCTGCGGACCGCTCGTCACGGCCAGTGCACCGGCGGGTACGTCGCGGCGAATCACGCTTCCCGCGCCCGTCGTCGCGCCGTCCCCGACGTGGACCGGAGCGACGAAGGTGTTGTTGCTGCTGGTCTTCGCGTGCTTGCCGATGATCGTCTTGTGCTTTCTGATGCCGTCGTAGTTGGCAAAGATCGTGCCCGCTCCGATGTTCGCGCCCTCGCCGATCTCCGCGTCTCCGACGTACGACAGGTGCGGGACCTTGGCCTCCTCGCCGATCTGGGCGTTCTTGGTCTCGACGAACGCGCCGATCTTGCCCCGCGCACCGAGCTCCGTGCCGGGACGCAGATAGGAGAACGGCCCGACGTTCGCACCCGCGCCGATCACCGCGAGCTCGCCATGGGTCCGGACGACTCTCGCTCCGACACCGACCTCGACATCCTTCAGCGTCGAGTCCGGCCCGATCACCGCGTCCTCCGCGATCACCGTCGCGCCGAGGAGTTGTACGCCGGGAAGGATCGTCACGTCGGACGCGAGCTTCACGTCGACGTCGATCCAGGTGGTCAGCGGGTCGATGATCGTGACGCCGTGCTTCATCCAGCGCTCGAGGATCCGGTCGTTGAGCTGTCGTGCCAGCCGGGCCAGCTGGGCGCGGTCGTTGGCACCCTCGGTCTGGTTGACGTCCTCGATCGTGAACGCTCCGACGGTACGGCCTGCCTGGCGCGCCAAGTGGACAGTGTCGGTCAGGTAGTACTCGCCCTTGGAGTTGTCATTGCCGATCTGCGGCAGCGCGGCGTCGAGGAAGTCGGCATCAAAGGCCAGGATCCCGCTGCTGATCTCGTTGACCTCGGCCTGCTCGGAGGTCGCGTCCTTCTCCTCGACGATCGCCGCGACTCCGCCGGCGTCGTCGCGAATGATCCGGCCATACCCGAACGGGTCGGCCACGATTCCGGTCAGGATGCTGACCGCGTCGCCGGATCCGGTGTGCGCCTCGATGAGGGCCCTCAGGCTCTCGCCCTCCAGCAGCGGGGTGTCACCCGCCGCGACGACGACCGTCCCGGTGCGCTGCTCGGCGGGCAGGGCTTCCCACGCCATCCGGACGGCGTGCCCGGTGCCGTCCTGCGACTCCTGTACGGCGAGGACGACATCCGGCACGAGCGCCTGGATGTGCGGGCCGACCTGCTCACGCTGGTTGCCGACGACCGCCACCACGCGGGTGGGCTCGAGCGAGGCAACGGCGCTCAGAACGTGACCGATCATGCTGCGGCCGGCGATGGGGTGGAGCACCTTCATCGTCTTGGACTTCATCCGGGTGCCCCCGCCTGCGGCGAGGACGATGACGGTGACGTCGTTGCGCATGGTGGGCCTACCTTTCGTGGTCGCGCCTGAGCTCCCCGGGTAGGAGTCGAACCTACGTCGCTAATCCTGATTCAAAGTCAGGCGGGCCCTGCCGGCAGACCAACCGGGGAATGTGCGGATCAGCCTATTGTGCCGTGGCCCTCGTGCTCACCTTGGCGGAGCTTGTGCCGGTTGTTGAGCCTGCGCCCGGCAACGTGGCGGCGCGAAACCGGGCGCGACGTCGGCGGGTCCCGACTGCGCTCGAGCAACCGGAGCAGGCGCACGCGGTCGAGACTGGAGGGACGAGAAGTTCACCAGGACGCAACAGAGTCTTGTTGTCCGGCCGCGAAAGGCTGAGTTACCGTTTCGAGGGCAAGCCCACCGAGAACGTTACGAGGAACGCATGAGCGCGATCGAGACCGAAGACCTCGACAGCATCCCGGAGCGGGCGACCCGGGGCGGGGATGAGCAGTCGAAGCTCGAACAGTTCACCTTGGCGCTCTTCATCATGGTGCCGTTCGTCGGCCTGGTGGCCGCGATCCCGGTGGCATGGGGTGGCTGGCTGAGCTGGCTCGACGTCGTACTCGCCGTGGTCATGTACTGGATCGCCCTCCTCGGGGTGACGGTCGGGTTTCACCGGCTCTTCACGCACAAGTCCTTCAAGCCCAACCGCGGGGTCAAGATCGGCCTTGCGATCGCGGGCTCGATGGCCGTCCAGGGCCCGTTGATCCGGTGGGTAGCCGACCACCGCAAACACCACAAGTTCTCCGACCGTGACGGCGACCCGCACTCGCCCTGGAAGTACGGCAACGACATCGGGGCGCTGAGCAAGGGCATGTTCCATGCGCACATCGGCTGGCTCTTCGACGAGGAGCAGACCCCGCAACGCAAGTACGCGCCCGACCTGATGAAGGACCAGGACCTGGTCCGGGTCTCCAAGGACTTCTGGATCTGGACGATCGTCTCCCTCGCCATCCCACCGGTCGTCGCGGGGCTCGTGACGACCTCGTGGACGGGAGCGCTCGAAGCGTTCTTCTGGGCCTCATTGGTGCGTACGGCGCTCCTGCACCACGTGACCTGGTCGATCAACTCGATCTGCCACACGGTCGGCAACCGGCCGTTCATCTCCCGCGACAAGTCCGCCAACGTCTGGTGGCTGGCCATCCCGTCGGGTGGCGAGTCATGGCACAACCTCCACCATGCGGACCCGACCTGCGCGCGCCATGGTGTCCAGCGTGGTCAGCTCGACGCCTCTGCGCGCGTGATCTGGATCTTCGAGAAGCTCGGCTGGGTCTCCGACGTACGTTGGCCGGTGCGCGAGCGCATCGATGCCAAGCGAGTCGTCAACCAGCAGGCCGCTGCCTGACCACTGCGGAACGACGCGAGAGGTCGCTCAGTTGACCTCGGGCAGTCCTAGGCGTTGCAGTGCGAAGTTCAGATTGGCTGTCACGCGCGGGCGCTGTTCGGCGGGCAGGCCGGAGCCTCGCAGGAGGCTCTCGCAGGCCTGCCTCGACTTCTCGTACTCGCCGACCCAGTAGGCCGCGGTCGCGTACTCATCCTGGCAACGCCACTGGTACCACTCGTGACCTACGAACAAGACGTCGTCGGTCGGCGGCAGCCCGATCGCCTTCTCCGCGAACAGATACGCCAGCGGCCAGCGCTCGCCGTTCTCCCGGAGGTAGAACGCGAGCTCACCCAACGCCTCCGCGCGGCTCGGCCGTGACTCGTGGGCACGCAGGTACCGGTGCACCACGTCGGCAGCCGGCTGGAGGAGCTGACGGGCCAGACGCGCAGCCTCGAGCAGGGCGCAGTAGAGCTCCTGGTCGAAGCCGCCCATCGTCGCGCGATGGTCGTAGGCGGCCAGCGCCTTCTCGGGCTGTCCGGCGTCGCGATAGCTCTGCGCCAGGTAGAAGGCGTGCCGCGGGTTGTCGGGGTCCTCGGACAGTGCTCGTTCGAGGACCTCGGCATCCTGGGCATACTTCTCTGCCTGGTTGATCTTGCTGCGTCCGCCGTCGCCACCGAAGTGAATGTGAAGCCCACCATCGAGCTGGCTCCGGCTGTAGGGAACGTCGCACGCGGGGTACTCGTGAAGGACACCGGCGTAGCGCCAGGGCAAGGCGTTGTCGACGAGACTGATGCGGCGGTAGGTCAGCGAGCCGTGCTGGATCGTCATCTCGTAGGCGCCCTCGGTCAGACGCGGCAACCGGAAGTCGTCGGGAATCTCGAGCGAGTCGTCAGCGTCGATGAACAGCAGATAGTCGGCCACGCCCTTCGCCAGCTGAATCGCCTCACTGCGGTTGTGACCGAAGTCCCGCCACGGCCGCTCGTGAAGCTCCCCCGGCAGGTCGCTCAGGGCCTCACGGACGACCTCCTGCGTTCCGTCGGTCGAGCCGGTGTCGACGATCACCCAGCTGTCGATCAACGGGCGCACCGACTCGATGCAACGGCGGATCACATGCGCCTCGTCCTTCACGATCATGTTGAGGCAAACGGTGCTTCTCGACGTCATGGTCGGAGCGTATTCAAGACCCGACCCACACACCCCGACATTCCCGATAGTCCGAGACGTTCCGGCCCTCCAACAACTGGTTTGAGGGGCCATTTCGTCTCGGACTATCCAGTGGGTCAGAGGTGGGCGACGGCGAACACCCGGCGGAACGGCAGCACTACGCCATCGCCGTTGTCCGGATAGGCGTCCCGGAGGCGCCGCTTGAACTCCGCCTCGAACCCGGGCCGGAGCTCGGCATCGAGGGCCTGCAACGTCGGCCGGGCGCCGGTGCTGCTGACCCAGGTGAACACCGGGTCCTCTCCGTGCAGGACATGGAGGTACGTCGTCTCCCAGGCGTCGACCTCGCAGCCGAGCGCGGTGAGCGCCTCGAGATAGGTCGCCGCGTCGTGGGCGTCGGGGTGGTCGACGTTGGCCGTGTGTGCGGCGTACGGCGCCTCGGCCGCCAGGTCGCGACGGATGGTGTGGCTCGGCTCGTCGAAGTTGCCTGGCACCTGGAAGGCGAGCCAGCCTCCCGGCTTCACGCTCCCGACCAGGCCGGGCAGGAGGTCCAGATGTCCGGGAACCCACTGCAGCGCCGCGTTGGAGACGAGTACGTCCACCGGCTCGCTCGGGCGCCACTCCCGCAGGTCGGCGACGTGATAGCTGACCCGCCCCTCGCTGGCGCGGGCCTTCTCGATCATCTCCGGGCTGGAGTCGAACCCTTCGACCCGGGCGGCCGGCCAGCGCTGGGCCAGCAGCTCCGTCAGGTTGCCCGGGCCGCACCCCAGGTCGACGACGGTGTTCGGCGCCTCCGCTCCGATCCTGTTGACCAGCTCGACGAACGGCCGGCCGCGTTCGTCGGCGAAGGTCAGGTAGCGGTCCGGATCCCAGGCGTGGGTCGCGGTCATGGAAGCTCCTTCGGTGGTCGCGCTCGGCGAGACTGTCTTGACGTCAAGATAGTTTCTCTGCCAAATATCTCGATGTCAAGATTCTCGACCGGTACGATTGCGGGGTGAGAGAAACAGTCGAGGGCGACGAGGTCGATGTACTCGTCGACGAGTGGCACCGGGAGCGGTCCGACCTGGACCTGACCCCGGTCGAGGTGTTCAGCCGGATCAGCCGGCTCTCCCGGCACCTCGACCTGGCGCGGCGCGATGCATTCACCGAGCACGACATCGAGCCCTGGGAGTTCGACGTGCTCACGGCGCTGCGGCGCGCGGGCAAGCCCTACCAGCTCACTCCCGGCCGGCTGATCAAGGAGACGATGGTCACCAGCGGGACCATGACGAACCGGGTGGATCGCCTTGCGGAGCGTGGCTTCGTGGTCCGCTCCCCCGACGCGAATGACCGCCGTGGCGTGATCGTCACGCTGACGGCAGCCGGCAAGCGGACCGTCGACGCCGCGTTCGAGGAGCTGATCCAGCGCGAGCGCGACCTGCTGACCAACCTCTCGGCGTCCGACCGCGCCACCCTGGCGACCCTGCTGCGCCGGCTGATGGCTCCCTTCGGCTGAACCCTTCCGACGGGGCCGATGGGGCGGCCGGTCAGCTGGCGTCCGGGACGATCGTCTTCGCTTCGAGGTAGTGCTCCAGACCTTCACGCCCGAACTCCCGGCCGAGACCGGAGGCCTTGAAGCCGCCGAACGGAGCGGTGAAGTCCATCGTGTAGGCGTTGACGGCGTACGTCCCTGTGCGCACCCGGCGCGCGACGTCGAGCCCGGCGGCCGCATCGGTGGTCCACACCGATCCGGCGAGACCGTAGTCGGAGTCGTTGGCGATGCGTACGGCGTCCGCCACGTCGTCGTACGGGATCACCGAGATGACCGGGCCGAAGATCTCCTCCCGGGCGATCCGCATGTCGTTCGTGACACCGGCGAAGACCGTCGGCCGGACGTACCAGCCCCGGTCGATGCCTGCGGGCATCCCGGGACCGCCGGCGACGGCCCGCGCGCCTTCCTGCTGCCCGAGCGCGATGTACGACGCGACCCGCTCCTGCTGGCGTTTCGCCACCATCGGGCCGATCTCGGTCGCCAGGTCGGCAGGGTCACCCACCCTCATCGCGTCGACGGTCTCGGCAAGGGCGTCGACGACCTCGTCGTGCCGCGTCCGGCTGACCAGTACCCGGGTCTGGGCCACGCAGGCCTGGCCGCTGTTCATCAGTGCGGCGAACTTCAGGCCCTCCATTGTGCGAGCGAGGTCCGCGTCGTCGAGGACGATCGCGGCCGACTTCCCGCCGAGCTCGAGACTGACGCGCTTGAGCTGCTGGCCGCAGATCGAGGCGATCCGGCGGCCGGCCGCGGTCGACCCGGTGAACGCGACCTTGTCGATGCCGGGGTGGGAGACGAGGTGCTCGCCGATCTCACGACCACCGGGGACGACGTTGACCACCCCGGCAGGCACGCCGGCCTCGTGGAGCAGCTCGGCCATCAGGTACGCATTGAGCGGCGACTCCGGAGCCGGCTTGAGCACGACCGTGCAGCCGGCCGCGAGGGCCGGCGCGAGCTTCGACATCGTGACCAGCTGGGGCACGTTCCACGGCACGATCGCGGCGACGACCCCGACCGGCTCCCGGCGGACGATGATGTCGGCGCCGAGCATGCCCGTTCGGGTCTCCTCCCAGCTGTAGGACCGCGCGAGGTTCACCACAGTGTCGAGCAGCATCCACGGCGCCGCCGACTGGGCGAGCTGGCTGAACGACGCAGGCGAACCCATCTCGGTGGTGATCAGCGTGGCCATTTCCTCGAGGCGGCCGGCGTACAGCTCACTGAAGCGCTGCAGGACGTCGAGCCGCTCATCGGGCGACATCGCCGGCCAGGGACCGTTGTCGAACGCCCGCCGGGCAGCATCCACCGCGGCATCGATGTCGCGCGTCGTACCGTCCGGCACCCGTGCGATGACCTCCTCGGTGTGCGGGGAGATCACCTCGATCACGTCGGTGCCCGCAGGCTGAGCCCACGCGCCGTCGATGTAGAACGTGCTGCGATCCAGGTCCATTCGGTCCTCCGCGGTCAAGTCGTACGTCGGTCAGGGGGCGACTGACATCCAGTCGGTGAAGCCGCTCGGGTCGTGGCGGCCGATGCTGGCGTGCTCGAAGAGGCCGAACCCGACCGCTCCGTCACACGTCGCACGGGCGGAGTGGTCGATGACGCCGAACGGGATCCGACCCGCGATCCCCGGATCGTCGAGCTGGTAGCTCACGCGCTCGGTGAACGCATCGCCCTTCCACTGGCCGTGTGTCCAGTCAGGGTCACCGCCGTACCCGGCGCCGATGTGCAACGCGACGCCCGTGAGCGCCTCGACCTCGAGGACGACCGGCTTGCCCCGCGGCGTGGTGCAGCGGATCACCGCTCCGGTGGCGTTGCGAGTGCCGGACTCGTAGTCGATCTCGACCTGCGGCCAGCCGAGCTGCTCCACCCTGCCGTCGCGCCAGATCCGGCTCGCATCGTTGAGGGTGCGGAAGCCGTCGGGGTTCTCCTGCACGATCAGCACGATCGCAAACTCCTCGAACCGCATCGGCACATAGAGCCACCAGAAGCCTTCGAACGGCGGATCGGCAGGCCGGCCCGCCGGCTCTGCCTCGCCCACCGGCCGGATGCCCCACGACCGGTCGCGGGTGCCGACCCACTGGTCCGGTGAGACCGCGATCTCCTCGCCGTCGAGCCGGATCTGCCCACTCCACGTGCCGACCTGGGCGAACCGCTGGGCGTCCAGGGTGACCCGACTCCCGGCCCGCATCACGTGCGGCTGCTCCTGTACGACGTCGAAACTGCCCTCCCAGGTCAGGTCGAGCGCGATGCCCTCGGTCTCCTCGAGCAGCAGTCGAACCTTGCGCAGCGGTTCGTCGACCTCGATCCGGTAGCCGCCGACGTGCTGGTTGAGACGGTCGTCGTCGATCGAGTCCGAGAGGTGCACGGCGGTCTGGGTGTTGCCACGCTTGAGCAGGACGAACGCGTCCTTGACCCCGAGGTTCGGGTAGTAGCCCATCCCGGAAACCAGGAAGAGGCCGTCGGTCCGGTCGTGGGCGTTGAAGTAGCAGCGGTCGTAGAAGTTGCGGTCGCTGCTCGCTGGCCAGCCGACCGGGAGGGGCGCCTGATGGAGTGGGTACTCGTCGAGCGGACCGACCATCAAGCGGCTCCGTTCTCGTCGAGCAGCTTCTCCAGCAGCCCGCGGTGGTGGAACAGCGCATCGACCTCGGCGGGCATCTCGATCTCCCCGAAGTGCAGCTGCCGGGCACCGGTGCGCATGAAGACGATGCCCCACTGGACCGCGGCGTAGACCTGGAACCAGCCGAGCTCGCCGACCTCGACGCCCGCCAGCTCGGCGTACGTCGCCCGGATGTCGGCCTCCCGAAGGAAGTCGGGCATGCCCGGCATCTCGAACATCGTGGTGAGGTGCTCGAAGACCCGATGTGCGAAGACCATCCACGCGACGTCGAGCTCGCGCGGACCCAGTGACGCCATCTCCCAGTCCAGGACACCGACCGGGGTGAAGTCGTCGTACATCACGTTGCCGATCCGGGAGTCGCCCCAACACAGCACGTTCTCCTCGGCAACCGGGACGTTCGCCTCGAGCCAGCGCAGGCCGCGGTCGATCAGCGGCGACCGGCCGATCGCGGCCACGGCGTACTCATACCAGTCGCGGGTGCGGGTCAGGTGACGCTCGAGCGGGGTGGTGCCGGCCACGTCCGGGTCCAGAAACGCAAAGGACTGGGCACCCTCGGGGATCGCATGCAGCTGGGCGAGCACTCCGACCGTGGCGTCCTGGAGGCGGCGCTGTTGGTCCGGAGTCGCGTCGAAGAGCCAGTTGTCGCCGAAGTTGTAGGGCAGTACGTCAGGCGGGACGAGCCCGTCGACGCGATCCATCAGGAAGAACGGCGTGCCCAGCACCAACCCCGTCGGCTCCATCCAGCGCACCTGGGGTACGGCGACATCGGTCAGCTCGCCGACCAGCCGGATGGCCTCGAACTGGTCCTCGAGCCGGTAGGACGGGAACACCGGCAAGTCCTCGGCCGCAGGCGCGACGCGAGCAACGAAGCGCCCGTCCTGCTGGTTGCCGCCCTCGGTCCAGGTCACGTCGACGAGCAGCGTCTCGCTCGACATCCCGTTGGCATCGAGGTCGCCGCCGAGGGTGACGACGGGCTTCGCGCCTTCCGGCAGCACCGTGGCCAGCCAGCGGGCAATGGACTCCGGAACATCGGTCGCGTCCCGACTACTCCGTTGAAGGTGGAAGTCCGCCTCGGGCGGTGGCGGCGACTGCGACTGCGACTGCGTCATGCTCGGCATTAGAACACGTTCTATTTCCGGAATTCTAGGGTCGCCGACCCGGCAGAAGTTCACGCCGGAAGCACCCCGATCCGGCACAAGTTCACGCCGGAGGTACGCCGATCCGGCGCTACTTCACTCCAGCAGCGCCGAAGCCTCCAGCCATTCGAGCTCGAGCGTGTCCTTCTCCCCGGCGAGCTCGCGGAGCTGTTCGGAGATCGTGGCCAGCTTCTCGTAGTCGTTCTGAGCGGTGGCCATTTCGGCATGCAGCTCCGCCTCGCGTACGCCGACCCGGGCGAGCTGCTTGTCGAGCCGCGCGACCGCCTTCCGGGCCGCACGCTCCTCGGCACCGCCGATCTTCGCCTTGGCTGGGCGGCCTTCCGGCGGGATGTTCTGCCGGGTCGACGCATCTCCCGCGTGATGTTCTGCCGGGTCGGCGGGCTTGGGGGTGGGGGTGGTCGGGGCCGGGGCAGCGAGCTCCTTGGCGCGACGGTCGAGGTACTCATCGACACCACCCGGGAGCATCGAGATCTGCCCGTCGCCGAGCAGCGCCCAGACCGAGTCGGTGACGCGCTCCAGGAAGTACCGGTCGTGCGAGACGACGATCAGCGTGCCGGGCCAGCCGTCGAGGAAGTCCTCGAGCACGTTGAGCGTCTCGATGTCGAGGTCGTTGGTGGGCTCGTCGAGGAGCAGCACGTTGGGCTCGTTGAGCAGCAGCTTGAGCAGCTGGAACCGGCGCCGCTCGCCACCGGAGAGGTCGCCGAGCCGGGCGGTGAGCTTGTCTCCGGTGAAGCCGAAGCGCTCGAGCATCGAGGTCGCGGTGATGTCGGATCCCGTTGCGGTGCGGGTGATCCGGGCGATCGCCTCGATCGTCGGCAACACCCGCCCGGCGGGGTCGACCTCGTCGATCGCCTGGGTCAGGTGCTCCATCGCGATCGTCCGTCCGTGCTTGACCTTGCCCGCGGACGGCGCGAGGTCACCGGCGACCAGCGACAGCACCGAGGTCTTGCCGGCACCATTCACCCCGACGATGCCGACCCGGTCGCCGGGTCCGAGCCGCCAGGTGGCGTTGCTCAGCAGCGTCCGCTCGCCGCGCTTGAGATCCACGTCCTCGACGTCGATGACGTCCTTGCCGAGGCGCTGGGTCGCGAACTTCTGCAGCTCGAGACGGTCGCGCGGCGGCGGCTCGTCCTCGATCAGGGTGTTGGCGGCGTCGATGCGGAACTTCGGTTTCGACGTACGGGCCGGGGCGCCGCGACGCAGCCAGGCCAGCTCCTTGCGCATCAGGTTCTGCCGGCGCGACTCCGACGCGGAGGCCTGCCGCTGCCTCTCGGCCTTCGCCAGCACGAACGCCGCGTAGCCACCGTCGTACACGTCGATGACGCCGTCGTGCACCTCCCAGGTGGTCTCGCAGACCGCGTCGAGGAACCAGCGGTCGTGGGTGACCACCACCAGCGCAGACGTACGCCGGACCAGGTGCTGCGCCAGCCACGCCACCGCTTCAACGTCGAGATGGTTGGTCGGCTCGTCGAGGATCAGCAGGTCGTCGGGCTCGAGCAGCAGCCGCGCGAGCGAGCACCGCCGACGCTCGCCGCCGGACAGTCCATGGATCGAGCGATCGAGCGAAACCCCGGCCAGCAACACCGAGACGACCTCACGGGTCGTCGAGTCGGCTGCCCACTCGTGGTCGGCCTTGCCTGCGAGCACGACCTCGCGGACGGTGTGGGTGTCGTCGAGGAGATCGCGCTGGTCGAGGTAGCCGAGATGCAGGCCGCGGGCTTGCGAGACCCGACCGAGATCGGCCTCACCGGTGCCGGCGAGGAGGTTCAGCAGGGTGGTCTTGCCGTCGCCGTTGCGGCCGACGACGCCGATCCGCTCACCGTCAGCGACTCCGACGCTGACGCCGTCGAGCAGCATCCGCACGCCGTAGGACTTGGACACCTTCTCCAGGTTGACGAGGTTGACTGGGGTTGCCATCAGGCGTACTCCACGAGGTGTGCGCCCGCGACGGGGCCAGGGGCGCCGAGGACGGCGGTGAAGCCGTCGTCCAGCAGGGACTGTTTGGTCGCCAGGGCGTGGCCCTGGTCGCGACAGAGGCAGAGACAGGTCGGCCCGGAGCCGGAGAGCAGGGTTGCCAGGGCGCCAGCATCCAGGCCGGCTTGAAGAATCTCCGCCAACGCCGGCCGCAGCGTCAGCGCGGGGGCGAGCAGGTCGTTGGAGAGCGCGTCCGCCAGGTCGTCGACGTCGCCGTCGGCCAGCGCCGAGAGCAGGGCCATCGGCACCTCCGGAACGTCACCGAGGCCGAGGCTGTCGTACTCGCGGTAGACCGCGGCCGTGGACAGCCCCTCGGTGCTGGTGATCGCGAGCCACCACCAGTCGCCGTTGTCGAGGACCGGCTCGACGAGCTCGCCACGACCAGTGCCGAGGGCGGTGCCGCCGAGGAGGGCGAAGGGTACGTCGCTGCCGAGCTCGGCCGCGATCGCGAGCATGTCGTCATCGCTCGTGCCGAGGTCCCACAGCCGGTCGAGCCCGACGAGCGCGGCAGCAGCGTCCGCGCTGCCTCCGGCCATCCCGCCTGCGACCGGTATGCCCTTGTTGATCTCGATCCCCGCGACCAGCACCTGCCCGTGGTGAGCGGCGAGCAGCTTGCCCGCCTCGATCGCGATGTTCGACTCGTCCAGGGGCACCTCGGAGACATCCACGTCACCGATGGGCTCGACGGCGACCCGCCAGCGGTCGGAGCGGAAGACCGTCACGTCGTCGTACAACCCGATGGCCTGGTAGACGGTCCGCAACGGGTGGTAGCCGTCCTCGCGACGAGCTCCGACGCCGAGGTGCAGGTTGATCTTCGCGGGCGCGCGCACGGTGAAGCTCATCCGAGCTGCTCGGCGATCCGGACGAACTCGTCGATACCGAGCTGCTCACCGCGCTGCATCGGGTCGATGCCGGCCGCGACCAGTGCGGCCTCGGCGGCCTCGGCCGAGCCGGCAAGGTTGCGCAGCACCGGCCGCAACGCCTTGCGGCGCTGGGCGAAGGCGGCGTCGATCACGGCGAACACCTGCTGGCGGGTTGCGGTCGTGGAGGGTGGCTCGCGGCGGGTCCACGCGACCAGTCCGGAGTCCACGTTGGGGGCCGGCCAGAACACGTTGCGGCCGATCGCCCCGGCACGTCGTACGTCGGCAAACCAGGCTGCCTTCACCGAAGGAATGCCATAGGTCTTCGAACCGGGGGACGCGGCCAGCCGATCCGCGACCTCGGACTGGACCATCACCAGCCCGCGCTCGAGGGACGGCAGCAACGCGAGCAGGTGCAAGAGCACTGGCACGGACACGTTGTAGGGCAGGTTCGCCACCAGGGCGGTCGGCGCCGGACCGGGCAACGACGTCACCCGGAGCGCGTCGGCGAGGACGACCTCGAACCGTGAGACGCGCTCGGGTGCGTGCAGCGCGATGGTGGCCGGCAGCCGCTCGGCGAGCAGCGGGTCGATCTCGATCGCGACCACCCG
The DNA here is from genome assembly GCA_025965195.1 of Marmoricola sp. GTDB lineage: Bacteria > Actinomycetota > Actinomycetes > Propionibacteriales > Nocardioidaceae > Marmoricola. The sequence goes on along the minus strand of JAOPXK010000105.1, from coordinate 10,295 downwards.
GGACGCCACTTCGAGGAGCGCCAGCGTCAGCGAGCCGAGCCCGGGTCCGACCTCGAGCACCACGTCTTCGGCGGTGATGTCGGAGTCACGCACGATCCGCCGCACGGTGTTCGGGTCGATGACGAAGTTCTGGCCCTTCTGCTTGGTGGGCCGCAGATCCAGCTCTGCTGCGATCGCGCGGATCTCCGCGGGGCCGAGCAGGGTGGAGGGCATGCAGGTGAGCCTATGCGGCTCGGGACGCGACGAGAGCGAGGCCCACCCCGGCAGGGGATGGGCCTCGCTCACAGGGGAGGAGCTGGCTCGGCGAATCGGCTGCGAATCAGCTGCTCAGCGACCGCAGACGGGCCAGGCGCCGTAGCCACCCTGGGCGTTCGCCAGACGCTGGGCGACCGCGATCTGCGCCTCACGGCTGTTCTGGTCGGGTCGACCGTGGCCGCCGTACGCGGCCCAGGTGCCGAGGTTGAACTGCAGACCGCCGTAGTAGCCGTTGCCGGTGTTCGCGGCCCAGTTGCCACCCGACTCACAGGCCGCGATGCGGTCCCAGATCGAGTTGCCGCTGGAGAAGTTCGCGGCCGCCTGCTTCGTGCCGACCTTCTCGATCCGGTCGATCGGCGCACGCAGCATCCTCTGCTTGAGGACCTTGCGGCCGAAGACGTGGCCGTTGTGGAAGGTGATCCGGTAGGTCACGTTGCGCAGGCCGGTCCGGCCGTCGCGGACGGTGCTGGACTCGCCCTCGTACATCGAGCTGTCCTTCTGCTCGATCGTCTGGTAGGCCACGGTCTCGTGGCTGACCGACCTGGTGATCCGGCCGACCCGGGTCACGACGACCTTGGTGCCGTTCTTGACCCGAGTGTCCAGGCCGGGCTTGATGATGTCGTTCTCGTTGTACTTCACGTTCAGCGTCGTCAGCAGGTCACGGACCGCGAGCGCGGCGACCTTCCGGTGCGTCGCCTTGGCCTTGCCGACGACGATGACGACGCGCTTCGGCGTGGTGATCCGCAGCGCCATGCCCTCACGGTCGATGCCGGCGCCACGGCTGGTGGAGAGCGCGGCGCCCGCGTAGCGGAGGCCGAGCTGGTCGAGGGCACTGCTGACGGTCGTTGCCGTGGTCCAGTACGTCTCGTCCTTGCCGTCGACGCTCACCCTCAGCGGACGACCGAAGTGCACCGCGATCTGCGAGCCGTCGTTCACGGCGGAGTCGAGGGAGGGGGCCACGGTGTCGTGGCTGGTTAGCTTGATGCCCTTGTCGGCGAGGACCTCGCCAACGGTGTCACCGAAGGAGTGGATCTGGTCGGGCTTGCCGTCGACGCTCAGCGTGACGGAGTTCGTCATCTTCGAGTAGCCAACGGTGGTGGCGGCGAGCGCGATGAGGATGGCAGCGATGAGGCCGAGCACAACAGCCTTGCTGTTGCTGAGGCTCTTGAGGTACGCCTGCACGATTCTCCAATGTGTGAGGATCCCGGGCCGCAGGTGGTGACGCCATCTCGGGGAACCTGTAGGTCCCAGCCGAATCCCGTATCGGGGGCGGTCACCGGGTGGTGGTTGAACTTCCCGCTCCCGGCTAACAGCTGTGAACCCTAGGGCGCTGGCTGACTGCCGCCAAACCAGCGGGCGAGCGCTCAGGCGGACGTCGTGGCGTAGGTCACGCCAGGACGTCCAAAATTGTGACCTGGGTCACGCAATTCGGAGCGTCAGGCTCCCCACGGCCCTCCGAAGGCGGAGTTGGTGTTCGCGTCGACCGCCCGACAGAGCTCCTCAACGTCCATGCTCCGGCTGGTTGCCATCGAGCGAATCGTGAGCGGCACGAGGTAGGAAGCGTTCGGCCGGCCGCGGTACGGCGTCGGCGTCAGGAACGGCGCGTCGGTCTCGACGAGGATCCGGTCGAGTGGCGTGATCCGGAGGGCGTCTCGCAGTGGCTCGGCGTTCTTGAAGGTGACCGTGCCGGCGAAGGACAGGAACGCCCCCCGGTCCAGGCAGCTGGTGGCGAAATCCGCGTCACCACTGAAGCAGTGCATCACCCAGCGGGGTGGTGGCCCGACCTCGTCGAGCACCTTGAGGACGTCGTCGTGGGCATCGCGATCATGGATCACCAAGGTCTTGTCGAGCCGGGTCGCCAGCTCGATGTGCCGCCGGAACGACGCCTGCTGGGCAGCGCGGCCGTCCTCACCGGTGCGGAAGTAGTCGAGGCCGGTCTCCCCCACCGCCCGGACCCGCTCGTGGGTGGCGAGCTCCTCGATCTCGGCCAGGGCCGCTTCGAGCTCGCCCAGTGCGTCGAGCCGGGGCGCCTCGTTGGGGTGCAGCGCCACGCCCGCGACGACCTGGTCGTGGGTCGCGGCGCAGTCCACCGCCCAGCGCGCGCCGGGCAGGTCGCAACCGATCTGGACGATGCGCGGGACCCCGACGGCAGCGGCCCGGGCGAGTGCCTCCTCGGTGGGCAGCCAGTCGCCGTCGGAGATGTCCAGATGGCAGTGGTTGTCGACCACCGGGTGGGGCAGCGGCTCGGGGGCCTCGGGCCGCTGCAGGTCGCGGCCTTCGTCGTGGCGCTTGCGGGTCGGGCCGCTCATGCTCGACCACCCGAGGGCTCGGCTCCACCAGCGGGTTTGTGCACCGCGTCATAGACCACCCGCTTGGGTACGCCGGACCGCTTGGCCACGTCCACGATCGCCTCCTTGCGGGGTACGCCGGCCTGCTCGGCCGCCGCGACCAGGGCGGCCAGGGTCGCCGGCTCGGTGGTCGGAGCATCGGCATCGGCTCCCGAGACGACGATCGTGACCTCACCGCGGATGCCGTCGGAGGCCCACGTCGCCAGGTCGGCCAGCCCTCCCCGGCGTACCTCCTCGTGGGTCTTGGTCAGCTCCCGGCAGACGGCGGCCGGACGTGCGCCTCCGAACGCAGCGGCCATCGCAACCAGGGCAGCCTCCGTCCGGTGCGGCGCCTCGAAGAAGACCATCGTGCGCTGCTCGTCGCCGAGCGACGCCAGCCGGCGCGACCGCTCCCCCGCCTTGCGCGGCAGGAACCCCTCGAAGCAGAACCGGTCGACCGGCAGGCCGCTCACCGCCAGGGCGGTGAGCACCGCTGACGGACCCGGCACCGCGGTCACCCGGATGTCGCGCTCGACCGCTGCCGCGACGAGGCGGTAGCCGGGGTCGGAGACGCTCGGCATGCCGGCGTCGGTCACCAGCACGACGCGTTCACCGGCGAGGAGAGCGTCGAGCAGCTGAGGGGTGCGGGCCTGTTCGTTGCCCTCGAAGTAGGACACCACCCGACCAGTGATCTCCAGACCGAGATCGTGGGTGAGCCGCCGGAACCGCCGGGTGTCCTCGGCCGCGATCACGTCCGCGCCGACCAGCTCGGCACCCAACCGCGGGGGTGCGTCCTCGACGCGGCCGATCGGCGTGGCGGCAAGAACCAGCACACCAGCAGCCGACGGGTCAGTCATGGATCTGATCATGTCAGCCGTAGAGTCTGGCTTCGTGAGCAGCGTCGCAGGAGTCGCCCCCAATGGAGACGCCAGTGATGGCGCGGGGGATGGCACCGGGGATGGCACGGGTGGCGGCACGGGCACCCCGGCACCGCCTCGACCCAGCAAGACGATGGGTCTCTCCCGGATGGCCAGCGGGCTCGTCGTACCCAGCGCGGTGGTGCGGGCCCGGGCCCGGGCTCGCGACTCCGACCCGATCATGGCGTGGGTCGGCACCACCGCGGTCACCCTGCTTGCGGCCTTCCTGCGGCTGTGGCGACTCGGCAACCCGCACTCGCTGCTCTTCGACGAGACGTACTACGCCAAGGACGCCTGGTCGCTGATCCACCTCGGCTACGCGTCGAACTACGTCGACGGCGCCAACACCGAGATCCTCGACGGCCACACCACCGGCCTGTTCACCCATACGCCCGAGATGATCGTGCACCCCGAGGTCGGGAAGTGGCTGATCGGAGCCGGCGAGGCGATCTTCGGGATGAACTCGTTCGGCTGGCGGATCTCCTCGGCGATCGTCGGTTCGCTGATGGTGCTGGTGATGATCCGGCTCGCCCGACGGGTGACCGGGTCCACGATGCTCGGTCTCGTCGCGGGGCTGCTGATGTGCTTCGACGGCTTGCAGCTGGTGATGTCCCGGCTCGCCCTGCTCGACATCTACCTCGCGTTCTTCGTGCTCTGCGCGGTCAGCTGCCAGGTCGCCGACCGCGACTGGGGACGCGCCAGGATCGCGCGCGACATCCCGCCCGGACACCGGCTCGATCCGCGCGAGTGGGGACCGGCGATGGTGTGGCGGCCGTGGCTGCTGGCATCCGGTGTCTGCTGGGGGCTGGCTCTGGGCACGAAGTGGTCGGCGATCTTCCCGCTCGCCGCGATGGGACTCCTGACCTGGGCCTGGGGCGCTGGTGCCCGGCGGTCGTTCGGGGTCGGCACGGCCTGGCTCAAGGCCGCCTTCCTGGACGCCTTGCCCGCCTTCGGGTACGTCGTCCTGCTGCCGGCGGTCATCTATGTGGCCAGCTGGACCGGCTGGCTGATGCACTCACATGTCTATGAGCTGGGCCTGTCGAGCACCCAGTACGGCCCCTACTGGGGCAACTACATCAAGCACGACCCGCACGGCTTCTTCCCGGAGCTGTGGCAGTCACTGCGCGACCTGTACCACTACCACCAGGACGTCTTCAATTTCCACGACAAGTTCCTGAACACCTCGACGCACATCTACCAGTCCAACCCCGAGGGCTGGCTGATCCTCAACCGCCCGGTCGGGGTGGACGCGGTGCTCTCGATCCCGCGCGGCGACCAAGGCTGTACGGCGACGGGCGGCGCGACCTGCCTGCGACAGATCCTGCTGCTCGGTACGCCGGTCCTGTGGTGGTTCTGCTCGATCGCCGGCATCTGGGCGGTGTATGCGTGGATCGCCAGGCGGGACTGGCGCTACGGCCTCGTCGTCGTCGGCGTGGTCACCACCTGGCTGCCGTGGATGCACTTCGACACCCGGCCGATCTTCAGCTACTACGCCGTGACGATTCTGCCGTTCCTGATCCTCGGCGCGGTGATGCTGTTCGGACAGATGATCGGCGACGGTCCGCCGGGGTCACGCCGCCGCCAGCTCGGGGTGATCGCGGCAGGCGTGGTCGTCGTACTGGTGATGCTGAACTTCGCGTGGTTCTGGCCGATCTACACCGATGGCCTGCTGACCCAGTCGCAGTGGCTGCAACGGATCTGGTTCAAGCGCTGGATCTGACAGGCGCCCAGTAGCTGGGCCCAATAGTTGAGCCGGTGGTTGAGCTTGTCGAAGCCACGCAAGTCGAGGTCAGGCGCCGGCCTCTTGCGGAGCCGCCGGATCGGCGCCTGCGCTCTGCTGCTCGCGCTTGACGTACTCCTCGATCGCCTCGATGTCGTCCGTCGCGCGGGTGACCACGGTGAGCAGGTCACTCATCGTGGAGACCTCTTCGACCTGCTCCTTGATGAACCACTGCATGAACTGCTCGGAGGCGAAGTCGTTCTCCTCGCGAGCGGTCTTGGTGAGCCCGAAGATCTGCTGCGAGACCCGCTTCTCCTGCTCGAGCGCGAGCTTGACGGGGGCGATCACGTCGGCGAACTGGCTGGTGGGTGCCTCGACGCCGGGGATCCGGACCTCGCTGTCGGTGTCGAGGAGGTACCTCACCATCATCATCGCGTGACCGCGCTCCTCGAGCGCCTGCGCGTAGAAGAAGGCAGCCATCTGCGGCATCGTCAGGCCGTCGTAGTAGACCGCGCAGGCGACGTACTGCTGATGGGCGGCGTACTCGTTGCCGATCTGCTCATTGAGCTGTTCGACGAAACGCGGTGCGGTCACTTCTCGGTCCTTTTTTCGGGGGCCTCGAAGACCCTCAGGCAGCCAGCTTCTTCTTGCTCTTCTTGTTCTTGGACTGGCGCTTGATGGCCGCCTCGAGATCGGACTTGTTGACCTTCGTCGGCTTGCCCTTGGGGCCGACCTGGACCAGCACGCGCTTCTTCACACCGTACCCGTCAGGAAGGTTGCCCTCCTTGAGCATGCGGATCGGACAGCGCTCGCATCTCGACTTGGAGACGCAGCACTCGATCTTCGGCAGCTTGGCGGACTTGCCCACCCGAGAACGATAGCAAAGTCTTAGGCATGCCTTACCTATGGCGGCGACGTCAGTTGGTAGGTCAGTGCTTGAGGTCGGGGTCCCAGCGGTTCGCGATCAGCTTGAAACTCGGGGTGTCGTCGAGCGAGGTCATCGCCTCATAGATCCGCTCGTAGGAGGTGCCGGAGATCCGCCACCTGCCGTCGGAGTCCTTGCGGTAGCTGTCGAGGTAGTAGCCACCACCGCGGATGATCATCTTGAAGTCCGGCACGATCACGGTGTCTTCGAACGCCCAGGAGCCGGTCGCAGTGTCACCGTCGACGTCGATCTCGGGATGGTTGGCAATGTGGATCGTGATGATCCCCGGGCCAAGGTTCTTCGACATGAAGTCCACGACATCCGCACGGCTCGTGTAGTGCAGCGGCTCACCCATCGCCTGGGTGCCGTACTCGGCCCTGACGTCCACGGCGAGGCAGTCACCGAACTCGTCCCACAGCTTGAGGTCGAGGGTGCGGAAGTAGCGGTACTTGAGCTGGCGGATTTCTTCGATGCTCGCGAGGTCCATTGCGGCATCGTAGAACGTGTTCTAGTTTCCCGCACGCTGGTCCGGCGAGAAGGCCACGGCGCACAGTGCGCGGCAGTGCCTCGGAGTGGGGGCGTGACTACTCGGGCCATGCCGAGTCCTGGATCACGTCGACGAAGTCGAGGTGCCGGTAGCCGGGCACGAAGTGCTCGAGGACGTCCGCGTTCACGGTGCCGAAGGTGGTGTCCGGCCGGTGGGCGAAACCGTCCGTGAAGGCCTTCAGGATCTGACGCTTGAAGTCGGGCCGCGGATGCGCCGCCGTCACCTCTTCGATCTCGGCGGCAGTGATGTTCTGAAGGTTCAGTCCGAGCACGTCGGTCTCGACACCGGCGGTGGTCGCCGCGATCTCCGCCGCCATCCTGTAGGGCACCTCGGGCGTCGTGTGCAGGGCGATCGCGGTCCACACCGTCGCCGCGTCGGACGCGGAGTACCCGTGGCTCAGAAGGAACGCCTGGGCCTGGCCGGCGCCGTCGAGCTCGAACCGCTGGTCGTCACTCCGGTACGGCGCGACGAGGCCCGTGTCGTGGAACAGCGCCGCCACGTAGAGGAGCTCCGGGTCGGGGGCGATCCCAAGCTTTCGTGCCTGCAGGCTCCCGAAGAGGAACACCCGCCGGGAATGGTCGTAGAGGAGTGGAGTGCTCGTGTTCTTGATGAGCTCCGTCGCCTCCGCGACGACGGTCGTATCGGGGATCCCCACCCCTGCGATGGTCTCGATCATTGTTCTGCGCTCCAATCGTGAAGGCTGCCGTGGCTTCGGGTGATCTGCCGAGTCGGCGATCCCTCGATGACCACGATCCGCTGGTCCAGTGCCCGGCGCGCCTCTGAGAAGGCCGTGAATCCCACGGATACGGACACGGCTGCCGATGGCCTGCCCGCGGTGTGCCCTGGGTGGGCGGGGACCTCAGCGGGACGGAGCCGTGGTCCGGAACCGGCGCTGGTACTTCAGCGGCGAGATGCCCAGGTGGCCGATGAAGGCGCGCCGCAGCCCTTCCGACGTCCCGAAGCCGGCCAGCTCCGCAGCCAGGGTCACGCTGTGGCCGGCGTCGAGGTGCGCCTTGGCGAGGTCGAACCTGATCAGCTCGACGTACTTCGCCGGCGTGGTCTGCAACTCCTCGTGGAACAGGCGGGTCAGGTGCCTCGTGCTCACCCGGGCCATCTCGGCCAGCGACGCCACGCTGTACGGCGCCGTGGGGTCCGCCTTCACCTGGTCGATCAGGAGCCGCAGGAGGGGCGTGCGCGGCCCGGGACCCTGGAGGGTCGCGGAGAACTGCGACTGGCCGCCGGCGCGCTGCATGTAGACGACGAGGGACTGCGCCACCGAACGGGTCAGGTCCTGGCCGAGGTCCTCCTCGAGCAGGGCCAGGGCGAGATCGATGCCGGCGCTCACCCCGGCGGAGGTGTAGGTCGTGTGGTCCTTCACGAAGATGGCGTCGGGTTCGACGACGGTGGTCGGGTGCCTTCGCGCGAGCTCGGCCGTGTGCTTCCAGTGCGTCGTGGCCCGTTTTCCGTCCAGGAGCCCGGCCGCGCCGAGGACGAAGGCTCCCGTGCAGATGGACGCGATCCGCGCCGAGTGCTCGGCCAGGTGGCTGGCGGCGTCCCGCAGCTCCGCGCGCACCGGGGTCGCGGGGAACACCTCGCCGCCGGAGACCAGCACCGTGTCGTACCGGGTCGTCGTGAACGCCGAATCGTCGATCGGGACGCGCATCCCGATCGACGTCGTCACGTCCCGGCCGTCGGCAGAGAGCATCGAGATCCGGTAGCCGCCCCCGGAGAGGTTCGCCTCGGCGAAAACCTCCGCGGGGCCGGCGATGTCGAGCATCTTGGCGCCGTCGAAGACCAGGATGCCGATGTGATGCGTGGTGGATGCGACCACGGCACTTCCTCTCTCGGTACGGCAGGACCTCTCCAGTGTCCGGCCTCCGGGTTGTCCCGCCGTGCGCGCACCTGGGCCCGCTGCCCGGGGCCGGTTGGGTTACCGGACAGGTCAGGCCTACAGCGGGCCGATCGAGGCCGAGTCCCGGCTGTCGGATGCATCCTTGTACAGACTCGCCACGGTGGTGATGCCGAGCACGACGAGGATGAGCACCAGCGAGGACGCCGTGCTGATATCGGGCACGACCACACCCATGACGTGCCTGACACCGGACGCCAGCAGCGCCTCGAGGATGAGCTTGACCCCGACGAAGGCCAGGATCACCGACAGCCCGATGTTGAGGAAGACGAGCCTGTCGAGCAGGCCGCCGATCAGGAAGTACAGCTGGCGCAGGCCCATCAGCGCGAAGGCGTTCGCGGTGAGCACGATGTAGGTGTCATGGGTGAGGCCGAAGATCGCCGGGATCGAGTCGAGCGCGAAGACGACGTTCGCGATCCCGATCGCCGCGATCACGATCGCGAGCGGGGTCAGCATCCGCCGTCCCTCGTGACGCACCACGATCCGGTCGCCCTCGTACGCCGACGTCAGGGGCAGCACCCGGCGCAGACGACGCAGCAGCCGGCCCTCCTGGAAGGTGGCGTCGTCATTGTCCCCGTCGAGGACCAGCCGGACCGCGGTGAACACCAGGAACGCACCGAACAGGTAGAACGTCCACGACGCCGCCGAGATCGCCGCAACTCCGGCCACGATGAACACCGCGCGAAGTGCCAGCGACAACGCGATCCCGATGTACAAGGTCTTGTCGCGCGCCAGGGGCGGCACCGCGAACCTCGCCATGATGATGACGAAGACGAAGAGGTTGTCGATACTGAGGCTGTACTCCGTGACATAGCCGGCGAAGAACTGGCTCCCGGCGTCGGGCGGTCCGAAGGCGATCAGCACACAGCCGAACGCGACGGCCAGCCCGACGTAGACGACCACCCAGCGGGTGGCGTCCCGGACGCTGACTTCGTCACGTCGACGGGCGATCACGACCAGGTCCACGGCGACTATGAGCAGCAGACCGAGGATGGTGGCGATCCAGGCGTTCAGGGGTACCGCAGTCAGCATCCAAAACCTCCGGGCGTCAACGACGCATCCGGAGGTCTCTTCCGCCCATCGCTGGACCGGCAGCACCGGGTAGACCAACAAGGTCTTCCGTGATGACGACACTGCCGAAAGGGAATACTCCCCTCCCGTGCGTCGAACCTAGCAGCGCACGACCCGCTGGCGACGAGCCCGGCGATCCGAACATGACATCGTCCGATGCCTGTGGAGCATCAACCAGCCGGGCTGTCGTCCAGGATGTCCAAGACCCGCCACAGGGCTGGGTTCCTGGACTCCTTGAGCCACAGCAGGTGCAGCTCCACGCTCGGTTGCGGGCGTACGTCGAGCGGCAGGTACTCGATGCCGTCGATACCCAGCCGGGTCGCCGAGTCGGGGATGAAGGCAATCCCCCGCCCGGCCGAGACCAGCGAGACCATCGTGAGCAGCTGGCTGACCGTGTGCACGACCCTCCGACCAGAGATGGGCACGACGCTGAGCACCAGCTCGTGGAGGTACTGCGCCTCCGCGGCCGAGTGCATGATGAGGGGTTCATCGACCAGGTCGTCGCGATGGATCGCTCGACCGAGGGACGCCAGCCGGTGGCCGGCCGGGACGACGACCCGCAGGGCCTCTCGTTGCACGACGCGACTGGCCAGGACGGCCGGATCGAACCGCGGTCGAGCCAGT
>JAOPXK010000117.1 GCA_025965195.1 Marmoricola sp. | reverse complement strand
AGGCACTCCTCGATCGTCGTCCAGATCGAGAACGATGGAGCGAAGTCGTAACCCTCGACCGTGAGGTTGGCGCCATCACGGACGCCGAGCTCGTCGATCTCGCTGAACAGGTGGTCCGAGGCATAGCGAGCGAACACATCGGAGAGCCCGGGCTCGACGCCAATCCCCAACAGGGCAAGACGATTCGCGCCCTCCCACAGCGACGCCTTCGCGAACTGGTCGTCGCCGAGCTTGACCCCGGTCTGCGAGTACGGCGCAGACGGATGCGGGGTCGACAGGCTCATCGCCATGTCGAGGTAGTCCGCCCCCGCCTCGAGCGCACCGTCGAAGATCGGCATCACGAAGCGCGGGTCGACTGCGTTCATCACGTGCGTGATCGCGTGCTCGCGACACAACGCTGCGACCGAGCCGGAGTCCGATGCGTCCACTCTGGCCGCGCTGAACCGGGGGTCCACGGAGGCCGCGCTCTCGGCGCGTGACACGTCGTGGTCGGCAATGACGATCGCCTCGTAGAAGTCGCGTCGGGCGGCGATCGCCGCGAACGCCGAGCCGACACCGCCCGCGCCCACCAACAGGATCCGCATGGAGCTCCCTCAGTTCGTCGTTCAGCTTGTCGTCGGTCAGATCGGCAGGGCGGCAACCGCCTGCGCCTGCTTGCGGGTGCGCCGGAGCCAGTAGGTGTTCGCCAGCACCAGGACCACGCCGAACGCAAACACCAGCGTGCCCATCACGTTGACCTGCGGCGGCGTACCGACCCGCGAGGATCCGTAGACCCACAACGGGAAAGTCTGCATCGTGCCGGCATTGAACTCGGTAATGATGAAGTCGTCGATCGACAGTGCGAAGGCCAGCAACGAACCGGCGATCACGCCGGGCAACAGCACCGGCAACGTCACCAGCCGGAAGGTGGTGAACGCGCCCGCCCCGAGGTCATGGGCGGCTTCCTCCAGTGACCGGTCGTACGCCGACATTCGGGCCTGCACCGTGATCGCGACATAGACGATGTCGAACATGATGTGGGCGATCACCACGGTCCAGTAACCGCGGGGGATGCCGAGCGTCAGGAACAGCGAAAGCAGACCGGTGCCCATCGCGATCTCGGGCGCTGCCACATTGGCGAACAGGATCAGGTTGAGGACCCCGCGACCGCGGAAGGAGTACTTCCCCATCGCGTAGCCGATCATCGTGCCCATCACGGCAGCAGCGAGCGTCACGATCAGCGCGATCGTCAGCGAGTTCCGCAACGCGGTGGTCAGGTCGGGGATCGCGAACAGGTCGCGGTACCACCGCAACGTCCAGCCCTGCCAGACGAAGTTGAACTTGCCCTTCGTGTCGTTGAAGCCGAACACGATCATCACCAGGATCGGCAGCGAGAGCCACGCGATCACCAGCCAGGTGTAGAGGCGGCCGAGCAGGCCGTTGCTCAGGGCGCCCCTCATCCTGCGTTCGCATCCAGTACGTCGCGGGTGCCGAGCACTCTCGCGTAGACGAAGATCCCGAGCAGCAGCGCGGCCAGCAGGATCGAGCTGAGCGCCGAGGCCTGCGGGTACTGCGAGTTGGAGATGTACAAGGTCTCGATGACGTTGCCGATCATCACCTGTCCGCTTCCTCCGAGGATCTGCGCGTTGACGTAGTCGGCGGCAGCTGGCACGAACGTGAGGATCACCCCGGCGAACACCCCGGGCAGCGAGAGCGGCAGCACCACCTTGCGGAAGGTTGCGGCCTTGTTGGCGTAGAGATCAGCGGACGCCTCGAGCAGGACCTTGTCGATCCGCTCCAGCGCAACATAGATCGGCAGCACCATGAACGGCAGGAAGTTGTAGACCAGGCCTCCGATGACGGCGTACGGCGTCGCGAGCACGTGGAAGTTCTTAGAGACCAGATGCCAGTCCTTCAGGTGGCCCAGCACGATGCCGTCGTCGGCCAGCAGGAACTGCCAGGAGATGGTCCGGATCACGAAGGTCACGAAGAACGGCAGCAGGATCAGGAAGAGGTACGTCGACTTGTGCCGACCTCCGCGGAAGGCGATCCAGTAGGCCATCGGGTAGGCGAGCAGGATCGTGATGACCGTGGTGCACAGGCCGTACTTCAGCGAGCGGAGCAGCTGCGGGTGGTAGGTGTTGATCATGTCGAGGTAGTGGTGCACCGAGAACGTCTGCTGGAAGCCCGTCTCGAGCGATCCGGTCTCCATCGACACCGAGACCATGGCAATCATCGGGATCACGAAGAAGATGGCCAGCCACAGGCCACCGGGCATCACCAGCAGGTACGGCGCGAGCTTCCTACGCATGCGTCCTCCTCTCGCTCATGACTGGTAGATCGGTTCGAAGACGGCGTTCCAGCTGTCCAGCGGGTCGCCGGCGTCCGGCGTGAAGTACGTCGTGGTCTTGTCGTACGTCGCAGCGCCGGGAAAGGTCGCATAGCTGGACGCGACGGCCTCGTCGTACGCCTTGTCATCGCCCTTCGCCTCCGCAGCGTCCTGCCTGACGACGGCCTGGGCGTCCGGCACGGGCGAGATGTAGTTGACCCACTCGGTCACGGCGGCGGCAACCGTCGGGTCGTAGTAGTAGTCCATCAGCTGCATCGCGCTCACCGGGTTGCGTGCCCCGCGCAGGATCACGAAGTTGTCGATCCAGATCAGCCCACCCTCCTCGGGAATGACGAACTTGAGGTCTCCGCCGGTCTTGCCACCGGAGAGGTTCTGCTGGAAGACGTCCCCCGACCACGCCATCGAGATCCAGATGTCACCGGACGCCAGACCGCTGATGTAGTCCTGCGAGTAGAAGTTGCGGACCAGCGGCTTGAGCTCGTTCAGCCAGCTGGCGGCGTTCTTCCAGTCGGCCTCAGTTGACTTGTGCGGGTCGACGCCGATCGCCAGCAGGGCGATGTTCGGGAGATCCTCGTTGTTGGCCATCATCCCGATGTGGCCCTTGAACCTGGGGTTCAGCAGGTCGTGCCAGCTGGTGATCTCCTGCCCGGTCTTGTCCGGGTTGTAGCCGATCCCGGTGAAGCCCGCCTGCCACGGAACCGAGAACACGTTGCCGGGGTCGTACGTCGGGTTCTTGTACTTCTCGCCGGCGTACTTCTTGAAGTTGGGCAGCCGGGCCTGGTCGAGCGGGACCAGGAAACCGAGGTCGCGGAACTTCGCGAAGTAGATCCCGCTGGTGATCACGGCAACGTCGAAACCGCAGTACTGGCTCGACGAGAGCGTCGGCTGGACCTGGGCGAAGAACGGCCCGTTGTCCTGCACCGCTTCGAGATACTTGGTCTTGATGTGGTTCGACTTGTCGAACGAGTCGAGCGTGGGGTGATCCGACTTGCCGGAGGTGTCGAGGTACAGCGGCCAGTTCGCCCAGATCAGCTCGCCGGTCGGCTTCTGCCTGGCCCAGTAGGCATCGATGGCGGTCGCGCTCGTGTCGATCTTGAACCCCTGCGCGCGGATCCCGCAGCCGGCCAGCAGGGCCGCGCCACCCGCAGCGCCGAGCATCCGCATCACGTCGCGCCGCCCCATCCGGGCCTGCGTCAGACCTCGGAGGAGTGCGGCGTCGGGGACGCGGGGGTCGGTCACTTCGAGGCTCCGCCTGCCACCCCGGCCGGCACCCCGGCCGACACCGCTGCCGCCACCTTGCCCGGGTCCTCGAGCAGGTAGGAGTGCTCCTTGGCCCAGGACACCCAGACCGTGTCGCCGACTGCGGCGACATCGCTGGAGTCCGTGGCGTTCTGCCAGTGGCAGACGATGTGTTCGCCCGGGGCAGTCTGGACGGTGTAGGCGGTGAAGGTCCCCTGGTAGACGACTTCCTCGACCCGCCCGCTCAGCTGGCAGTCCGCTCCGGGAGGCGCCGTTGCGAGGCCCACCTTCTCCGGTCGTACGGCGACCACCAGTCGGTCCCGAGCCTGCTGGCCACGGAGGGGTACGACGATCCGCTGCTGTGCGCCCCGATCAGCCACCGACTCGCCGGCTGTCGTTGACGTGGCGGTCAGCTCGACGAGGTTCGAGGTGCCGATGAAGTCGGCGACGAAGCGGGTGGCCGGGCTCTCGTAGACCTCCCGTGGCGAACCGAGCTGCTCGACGTGGCCGGCGTTCATCACCGCGATCCGGTCCGACATCGTCAGCGCCTCGCCCTGGTCGTGGGTCACGTAGACGAAGGTGATGCCGACCTCGCGCTGGTTCCGCTTGAGCTCGAGCTGCATCGACTGGCGCAGTTTCAGGTCCAGCGCGCCGAGGGGCTCGTCGAGCAACAACGCGCGCGGCCGGTTGACCAGCGCCCGTGCCAGCGCGACTCGCTGTTGCTGTCCCCCGGACATCTCGCGCGGCCGGCGCTTCTCCCGGCCCTTGAGGTCGACGAGCTCGAACATCGTGTTGACCCGCTCGGCGATCTCGGCCTTGGGCAGCTTCTTGCGACGCAGTCCGAACGCGACGTTGTCGAAGACGGTCATGTGCGGGAAGAGTGCGTAGCTCTGGAAGACCATGTTGAGGTCACGGTTGTTGGCAGGGACACCGACCTGGTCCACGCCGTACAGCAGGATCTGGCCCTGGGTGGGCTCCTCGAAGCCGGCGATCATCCGCAGGGTCGTGGTCTTCCCGCAGCCTGAGGGACCGAGCAGCGAGAAGAACTCGCCGCTGCCGATGGAGAGGTCGACCCGCTCGACCGCCTGGACGTTCTCCTCGGCCGCACTGAACTGCTTGGCGACCCCGATCAGCTCGATGGCCTGCTCGCCCATCAGGACCCTCCTTCGGCCGTGCCGATGTACGACATCACGTGCTTGATCCGGGTGTAGTCCTCGAGCCCGTACATCGAGAGGTCCTTGCCGTAACCCGAGTGCTTGAACCCACCGTGCGGCATCTCGGCGACGATCGGGATGTGCGTGTTGATCCACACCGCCCCGAAGTCGAGCCGCTTCGCCATCCGCATCGCCCGGGCGTGGTCCCTGGTCCACACACTCGAGGCCAGGCCGTACTGCACCCCGTTGGCCCAGGCCAGCGCCTCGGCCTCGTCGGAGAACCTCTGGACGGTGATCACCGGGCCGAAGATCTCGTCCTGGATCTGCTCGTCGTCCTGCTTGAGGCCCGACAGCACGGTCGGCTCGTAGAAGTAGCCGGTCTCCCCCTGCTGCTTGCCGCCCACCTGCAGTGAGGCGTGGTCCGGCAGCCGGTCGACCATCCCGCTGACCCGTTCGAGCTGGGCGGCGTTGTTCAGTGGCCCGAAGAGCACGTCAGCGTCGTCGGGCATTCCGGTCCTGGTGTTGCGGGCCTGCTCGGTCAGGGCGGCAACGAAGTCGTTGTGTACGCCGGGCCCGGCGAGCACCCGGGTTGCCGCCGTACAGTCCTGGCCGGCGTTGAAGTAGCCGGCCATCGCAATGCCCTCGGCCGCTGCCTCGATGTCGGCATCGTCGAAGACGATCACGGGTGCCTTTCCACCGAGCTCGAGGTGCACCCGCTTGAGCTGCTGCGCCGCCGACGACGCCACCTGGGTGCCGGCCCGCACGGAGCCGGTGATCGCCACGAGCTGGGGCGTCGGGTGCTCGACCAGGATCCGGCCGGTGTCGCGGTCACCGGTGACGACGTTGAGTACGCCGGGCGGCAAGAACTCCTGGCAGAGCTCGGCGAGGAGCGTCGACGAGGCGGGCGTGGTGTCACTCGGTTTGAGGACGACGGTGTTGCCGGCCGCGAGCGCCGGGCCGATCTTCCAGACCATCATCATCAGCGGGTAGTTCCACGGCGTCACCTGTCCGACCACGCCGATCGGCTCGCGGCGTACGAACGAGGTGTGGTCCTTGAGGTACTCCCCGGCCGAGCGTCCCTCGAGGACCCGGGCCGCGCCGGCGAAGAACCTGATCTGGTCGACCGCCGGAGGCAGCTCCTCCTCGAGCGTCAGCTGCAGCGGCTTGCCGGTGTCACGTGACTCGACGGCGACGAACTCCTCGGCCCGCGCCTCCAGGGCATCCGCGATCTTCAGAAGCGCCCGCTGTCGTTCCGACGGCGTGGTCTCGCCCCAGGCCTCGAACGCGGTCGCGGCGGCGGAGAAGGCCCGGTCGACGTCTTCGGCGCCCGACATCGGAGCCGTGGCGTAGACCTCGCCGGTGCTGGGATCGATGACGTCGTAGGTCTCCCCTGAGGCAGCATCGACCAGCTCGCCACCGATCACGTTGCGGAATCGCTGGTCTGCCATTAGCACAGCCTCCCTGTCGCCTTGCCGGGAGCCTAGTCACCTGACGACGGAATCGGTAGCCCCGTGACCCAGCCGTTACTGCGAAATTCGTTGTCCAATGCCCCTCAGACAACGAGATCACTTGTGTTTCCTCGGTGGGGGGAGGCACGATGGGCGCATGTCTGCCCAGCCTGAAACCACCCGACACCCGGCGTACGACGATCTACAGCGCGCTGCGCGGGATCACCTCTGGATGCACTTCACCCGGCACTCGACGTACGACACCAGCGACGTGCCGATCATCGTGCGGGGTGAGGGCGCCTACATCTGGGACGCCAACGGCAGGCGCTACCTCG
This sequence comes from Marmoricola sp., assembly GCA_025965195.1. Taxonomy (GTDB): domain Bacteria; phylum Actinomycetota; class Actinomycetes; order Propionibacteriales; family Nocardioidaceae; genus Marmoricola. Next base: position 19,501 of record JAOPXK010000117.1, on the reverse strand, counting down.
ACGCTCTCGCCGGGCTGTTCGTCAGCCAGCTCGGTCACGGCCGCCGCGAGCTCGCCGAGGCCGCCGCGAAGCAGGCCGGTGAGCTGGCCTTCATGCCGCTCTGGTCCTACGCACACCCCAACGCGATCCAGCTGGCCGAACGGATCGCCGGCTACGCCCCGGGAGATCTCAACCGGGTGTTCTTCACCAACAGCGGCAGCGAGGCCGTCGAGACCGCCTGGAAGCTCGCGAAGAACTACTTCAAGCTCGTCGGCAAGCCGATGAAGCACAAAGTGATCAGCCGCTCCATCGCCTATCACGGCACGACCCACGGGGCCCTGTCGATCACTGGGCTGCCGGGGTTGAAGGAGCAGTTCGAGCCACTGGTGCCATCGACGTTCCGGGTGCCGAACACGAACTTCTACCGAGCCACCCAGCATCCTGACGACCTCGAGGCCTTCGGACGCTGGGCCGCCGACCAGATCGCCGTCGCCATTGAGGACGAGGGTCCGGACACCGTCGCCGCCGTCTTCCTCGAGCCGGTGCAGAACGCCGGCGGCTGCTTCCCGCCACCGCCGGGCTACTTCCAGCGGGTGCGCGAGATCTGCGACCAGTACGACGTGCTGCTGGTCTCCGACGAGGTGATCTGTGCCTTCGGCCGCCTCGGGCACTTCTTCGGCGCCGAGCGTTACGACTACCAGCCCGACATGATCACCTGCGCCAAGGGGATCACCTCGGGCTACTCACCCCTGGGCGCGATGATCGCCTCGGACCGGTTGATGGAGCCGTTCCTGAAGGGCCACACGTCCTTCGCCCACGGCTACACGTTCGGCGGCCACCCGGTCTCGTGCGCGGTCGGAATGGCGAACCTCGACATCTTCGAGAACGAGAAGATCAACGAGCACGTGCTGAACAACCAGGACGCCTTCCGCAACACGCTCGAGAAGCTCCTCGACTTGCCGATCGTCGGCGACATCCGCGGCGACGGGTACTTCTACGGCATCGAGCTCGTGAAGGACAAGGCGACCAAGGAGACCTTCAACGACGACGAGGCGGAGAAGCTGCTGCGGGGCTTCCTCTCCAAGGCGTTGTACGACGCGGGCCTCTACTGCCGCGCCGATGACCGGGGCGATCCCGTCGTACAGCTGGCACCGCCGCTGATCTGCGACCAGGAGCACTTCGACGAGATCGAGCAGATCCTCCGGGTCGTCCTCGACAAGGCGTGGTCGCTGCTTTGATCCTCGACGATGTGTCGAAGGCGATCATCGAGCAGCTCCAGGAAGACGGCCGACGCTCGTACTCCTCGATCGCCAAGGCCGTCGGCCTGTCCGAGGCCGCCGTACGCCAACGGGTGCAGAAGCTGACCGAGGCCGGCGTGATGCAGATCGTCGCCGTGACCGATCCGCTCGAGCTCGGATTCGCGCGGCAGGCAATGATCGGGATCAGGGTGACCGGACCGCTCGAAGAGGTCGCCGACCAGCTCGCGGAGATCGCCGAGGTGGACTATGTCGTGATCACCGCCGGCACCTACGACATCCTCGCCGAGGTCGTCTGCGAGAGCGACGAGCAGCTGCTCGAGCTGCTCTCCCGCAAGATCCGCAAGCTCAGCGGCGTGGTCAGCACCGAGACGTTCGTCTATCTCAAGCTGCGCAAGCAGAGCTACTCCTGGGGCGTCCACTGATCAGTCCCTACGCCGCCACGTCGTTGTGGCTCGAGACCTGTGGCGACGACCTCACGCCGCGGCCCGCGCTGGCCGGCGACAGCGAGGCCGATGTCGCGATCGTGGGCGCCGGCTTCACGGGCCTGTGGACCGGCTACTACCTGAGCCGGCTGGCGCCGGAGCTGCGGATCGTCGTGCTCGAGGCGGAGATCGCGGGGTTCGGCGCCTCGGGTCGCAACGGCGGCTGGTGCTCGGCGCTCTTTCCGTCGTCGTGGGACAAGGTCGCAGCACTTCCGGGCTCGTCCCGTGGCCAGGCGCTGGCCCTGGCCGCAGCGATGCGCGACACGGTCGACGAGGTCGGTCGGGTCGTGGCTGCCGAGGGCATCGATGCCCAGCTGGTCAAGGGCGGGACGATCGCGCTCGCCCGCAACACCGTCCAGGTCGTCCGGGCCCGCGAGGAGGTGCACCACGACCAGGCCTGGGGCGGCCGCTCCGCGTGGCTCGGCCCCGAGGCTGCCCGCGAGCGTCTCGCGGCCACCGGAACCCTCGGCGCGACGTACACCCCCGACTGCGCGGCGCTGCATCCCGGCCGCCTTGTCCGCGGCCTCGCGCGGGTCGTCGAGCAGGCTCCCGCGGTCACGATCCACGAGCAGACCCGGGTGCTGGGCCTCGAACCCGGACGGGTGCTGACCAGCCATGGCACGGTGCGGGCCCGTCAGGTGGTGCGCGCAACCGAGGGCTACACCCCGGGCATCGCGGGACTCGGCCGGGCGATCGCGCCGGTCTACTCGCTGGTGATCGCGACCGAGCCGCTCTCCGATGCGGTGTGGGACGTGATCGGTCTCCGTGAACGCGAGACCTTCACCGATCTGCGACACCTGATCATCTACGGGCAGCGCACGGCCGACGGTCGGCTGGTGTTCGGCGGCCGCGGTGCGCCGTACCACTTCGGGTCGCGGGTCCGGCCCGGCTTCGACCGGGACGAGCGGGTGTTCGCCCGGCTCCGCCAGAGCCTGGTCGAGCTGTTCCCGGTGTTGCAGAGCGCCCGGATCACGCATTCCTGGGGCGGCCCGCTGGGAGTTCCGCGCGACTGGTGCGCCTCGGTCGGACTCGACCAGACGACGGGCATCGGCTGGGCTGGTGGGTACGTCGGAGATGGCGTCTCGACGACGAACCTGGCCGGACGGACACTCGCCGACCTGTTGCTCGACCGCGACACCGCGCTGATCCGGTTGCCGTGGGTCGGCCACCGGTCGCGGCAGTGGGAGCCCGAGCCGCTGCGGTGGCTGGGCACCAACGTCGGGCTCCGGGCAATGACCCTGGCCGATGCCGAGGAGTCGCTGACCGGCCGCCCGAGTCTGCTGGCACGGGCGATGGGGCCGCTCGTCGGCGGCTGAGGTCAGCCCTCGAGTGCGGCCCGAAGCTGCGCGGCGCTGACCGGAGACTGGGTGAGGCGAGCGACCCGCTCGGCCTGTTCCAGCACGGTGCGGACCCCGGCATCGAAGGAGTACGGCGCATCGGCAGGCACCTTCGCGCAACCGGCCGGGTCGGTGCGACCGGCCTTCACCGCAAGGTCCCAGGCGATGTCGCGTGTCGGGTCGAGGTCGGCGTCGCCTCGCACGATGCAGGCATCCGGCTGATGGGCAGTGTGCTCCAGCACGGCGGCGAGCTCGGCATGCCGGGACGACAGGATCACCGCCGGCATCAGCGAATCGACCGCCGACGCAAGGCCGGTCGAGGGCGACACCGAGACAGCACCGACCCGTGCGCACGCCAGCCGTCCAACCGCGGTGTCGACGTCATCGGCGAGGTCCATCAGTGCGACCTTTCCGGGCCCAATCCCCAGCCCGGCAAGGGCTCCCGCGAATGCGGCGACGTCCTCGAGCATCGTCGCGAACGTCACCGGCTCCGGCCCGCTCAGCACCAGCTCGTCACTGCGTCCAGTGATCACCGGTCGGTCGATGGCGGCGTAGCAGACGTTCAGGGTCCCGGGGTCCGTCGCCGTCGGCAGCCGGAACCAGCCGAGTATCGGGTCAGTCATGCGGCCGACCCTAGTGCGGGATAAATCCGTTGCGGGCGACGGGCACGGTAGGTCACCATTCCGACGTACGCCGGTGCCGTCTGCGGTGCCCGGACCGAGAGGAGAAGTGACATGACCATGACTGTCTTCGGCCTGTCCGCCGACCACTTCTCTCGACTCTGGAGCACCCGCAATGACGCACGAACCCGACGAAATCGACGTTGACTTCCGTTTCAACTTCACTGCCCTCGACGAACCTGACGAGGAACAGCGCTTCAGCAACTACTGGGACGTGGAGCCACTCTCCCGCGGCCCGCAACCCGTGCCCGACTGGCTGGTGACCGACCGCGCCGCGATCGACACCGAGCTCGGCATCCTCAAGACCGGCAAGGAAGCCGACGTCTTCCTGCTCGAGCGTGCCGTGCCCGACAGCGACCAGGAGTGTGTGCTCGCCGCGAAGCGCTACCGCTCCCCCGAGCATCGCAACTTCCATCGGAGCGGCACCTACACCGAGGGCCGCCGCGGCCGGAACTCACGCGATACCCGCGCGGTGAACAAGGGCTCGGCGTTCGGCCGGATCGTGGCCGCCGGTCAGTGGGCGTGGGCCGAGTGGGAGTCGCTCAAGCGGCTCTACGAGGCGGGCGTCCCGGTCCCCTATCCCGTCCAGATCGACGGCACCGAGCTCCTGATGGAGCTGATCACCGTCGACGGCCAGGCAGCTCCGCGGCTGGCTCCCCAGCGTCCGGATCCGGACCTGCTGGCGTCGTACTTCCACCAGGTCCGCGATGCGATGTCGACACTTGCCTTCATGGGGGTGGCCCATGGCGACCTGTCGCCGTACAACATCCTCGCCGCGGGCGAGAGACTGGTGATCATCGACCTGCCCCAGGTCGTCGACATCGTCGCCAACCCGGCCGGGTCGGACTTCCTGATGCGGGACTGCCACAACGTCTGCGCCTGGTTCCGGTCCAGAGGTCTGGCCGTCGACGAACACGAACTCTTCGGAGAGCTGATCACTTCCGCCTTCGGGTGACCCTCGGGTGATACCGAGACCCGACTCAACGGTAATTGAGGCAGAAGTCAACGGTTAGATTGCCGGGGTGAGGACACTCGAGATCGAGTCGCTGGCGGAGTTCGACCGACGGGTCGCGCAGGGTGCAGAGTCCTTGCGCGGATGGCACTTCCAGTCGGTCGACCTGACCGGCCGGAGCGACATCCTCCGCAGGCTCGACGTGACCGGCGCGGTCTTCCTCGGCTGCCGGCTCGCGCCCGACGCCGAGGACGACGTACGCCGACGCGGAGCGCTCGTCTTCCCGAGCGTCCCGGACGTACCGTTCGACCCGTATCGCGGCGACCTCTACACGCCCGACGCCCTGTACGCCGGCCTCGACGGTTCGTACGCCGACACGCCTGACGCCCGGATCTACGCCTGGTCGAGCGCCCCTCGCTCCCTCGACCGGACCCTCGCCGCCGCTCTCCACGACCACGCGATCGACGACGCGCTTGAGGAGTACGTCGGCAAGAAGTCGATCGTCGGCGTGATGGGCGGACATGCCCTCGAGCGCGGCGAACCGGCCTACCGCGACGCCGCCCGGCTCGGCCAGGCTCTGGCCCAGGCCCACACCGTGGCGACCGGCGGCGGACCGGGTGCGATGGAGGCCGCCAACCTCGGCGCCTTCATGGCCCATCATGACGAGGCCGCTCTCGACGACGCGCTCGGCACCCTGGCGGGAGTGCCTTCGTTCACCCCCGACATCGGCGCCTGGGCCCAGGCCGCGTTCGACGTACGCCTGCGCTGGCCGCACGGCAAGGACTCCCTCGGCATCCCGACCTGGTTCTACGGCCACGAGCCGCCGAACGCCTTCGCCGGCCACATCGCCAAGTACTTCACGAACGCGGTCCGCGAGGACGTGCTGCTGCGCATCTGCCGGGCCGGGATCGTCTACCTGCCGGGCGCCGCCGGGACCGTCCAGGAGATCTTCCAGACGGCGTGCGAGAACTACTACGCCGATGCCACCCACGTCGCGCCGATGGTGCTGGTCGGCACCGAGTACTGGACCGAGACGGTGCCGGCCTGGCCGCTACTCACGCAGCTCGCGGAGTCCCACGCATTCGGCGCCCGCCTGCACCTCGTCGACGACCTCGAGGAGGTCGCGCCTCGCCTGGGTTCGTCATTGGGCGGCTGACCTCCAGGTGTCAGGCCTCCGGCTGGCGGCGGTCCTCGCTGGTCTCACGGAGGGCTTCGCCGAAGCTGGGCACATCGTTGGCGAGCTGCTCGATCGCCGCACGCGTGAAGTGGATGACGTCCAGTGGGGTGAGGCTGATCACCGACGCGTTGCGAAGCTTGTGGTCGACGATCGCCATCTCGCCGATGATGTCGCCTGGGCCGAGCTGGGCGATCTCGTTGCCATGCTGGCGGATCGAGACGGTGCCGTCGAGGATGAGGTACGCCTTGTCGGCCGGGGTAGCCTCCGAGATCAGCGCCCAGCCGGCCGGCTGGTGCACCTCCGTGCCGGCCTTCGTGATCGTCTTGAGGTCTTCAGTGCTGAGGCCCTCGAAGCGTGACAGTTTCTCAAGCTTCTGTGGGTTGGGCGCGTCCGTCATCGGAGATCTCCTGGGGTGACCGGCGAGTCGTTGCCTCGCATCCTTCTGGCATCTTCGCGTCATGCACGTGCCGGTGTCCACCATCTCGACTGACGCGTTCCGCGTGTTTGTCCAGGGCATCGAGGCTACGGCCCGGCGCATGAACCACCCAGTCCGCGTCCTGCCAGCGGTGCACGTCGAGAGCGTTGCGCGCGTCGATCAGCACCTTGCGACGTACGACGTCACCGACGGCGGCCGGATCCAGTTCGCCGAACTCCGCCCACTCGGTCAGGTGCAGCACCAGGTCGGCCTTGCGGCAGGCGGTCAGTGCATTCGCCGCGAACCGGAGCGTCGGCGCGATGGCGCGGGCGGTCAGGTTGGCGGCCGGGTCGTAGATCGTCACGAATGCGCCGGCCTCCTGCAGCCGGATCGCCACGTCGAGCGCCGGTGAGTCGCGTACGTCGTCGGAGTCGGGCTTGAAGGACGCTCCGAGCACTGCGATCTTCACACCGCGGAAGGACCCGACGGACGCGGCAGCCATCTCGACTATCCGGTCGCGGCGACGCTGGTTGATCTCGTCCATGTCGCGGAGGAACCTGACGGACTCGGGGCGGCCGAGCTCGTCGGCCCGGGCCACCAGCGCCCGGATGTCCTTGGGCAGACAGCCACCGCCGAACCCCAGCCCGGAGTTGAGGAACCGGCGACCGATGCGTTCGTCGTGGCCGAGCGCATCGGCGAGCAACGTGACATCGGCCCCGGTCGCCTCACACAGCTCCGCCATCGAGTTGATGAAGGAGATCTTGGTGGCGAGGAACGCGTTCGCGGCGACCTTCACCAGTTCGGAGGTCGGCAGGTCGGTGACGACCACCGGGACACCCTCGGCGATCGGACCCTGGTAGAGGTCGCGCAGCGTCCACTCCGCGTCGGGCGTCGTTGCGCCGATCACCAGCCGGTTCGGGTGCAGGGTGTCCTTGACGGCGTACCCCTCTCGGAGGAACTCCGGGTTCCACGCGAGGTCGACCTCGACGCCGGGTTTCGCGATCCTCGCAATTCGTTCCATCAGCGCCTGGGCCGTGCCGACCGGCACCGTCGACTTCCCGACGATCAGCGTCGGTGTCGTCAGCATCGGCACCAGCTGGTCGATCACCGCGTGGATGTGGCTCACGTCGGCAGCGCCGTCGGGACCCTGCGGCGTGCCGACGCAGATGAAGTGGGTGTCCGCGCGTTCGGCCGCTTCCTTCAGGGAAGTGGTGAACTGCAGCCGTCCGGAAGCGACGTGCTTCGCCAGCAGCTCCGGCAGGCCGGGCTCGTGGAACGGCACCCGGCCCTCGGCAAGCGCCCCGATCCTGGCCGGGTCGGAGTCGACGCCGATCACCTCGTGGCCGAGTTCGGCCATGCCTGCTGCGTGGGTGGCACCGAGGTAGCCGGTGCCGATGACGGAGATGCGGTGGAGGGACATCATGCTGTTCTCCTCACGTTGCTCGAGCCCACCCCGAGGACGTCCCGGTAGTGGTCGATCAGGGCATCGTTGACGGCCTCCCATGACCGGCCCCGCACCCCGGCAAGCGCTGCCGATCCCATCCGGGTGCGCAGGCCGGGCTGCTCGACGAGCAGGTCGACGAAGCCGAACAGCTCGGCCCCGCTGCCCGGCTCGTAGAGGAAGCCGTTCTCGCCGTGCCGCACCAGGTCGATCGGGCCACCGGCGCGCGGCGCCACCACGGGTACCCCCGAGGCCAGTGCCTCCTGCGCCGACTGGCAGAACGTCTCGGTCCGGCCGGTGTGCACGAAGACATCGAGCGAGGAGACGATCCGGCCGAGGTCCTCGCCATGACGCACGCCGAGGAAGTGGGCCGTCGGTAGCAGCTTGCGGAGCCGTTGCTCCTCCGGTCCGCCGCCGACGATGACCAGCCGGGCCCGCGGGATGCCGGCCAGCTGGACGAGGAGCTCGAGCTCCTTCTCGGCGGCCAGCCGTCCGACGTACCCGATCAGGACGTCGTCACGGGCGGCCGCTATTTCGAGACTCAGCTCGCTGGTGCGCCTCCCCGGCCGGAACAGGTCCGTGTCCACTCCTCTAGCCCACCTGGCGAGTCTCGGGATGCCCAGTGAATCGAGCTGCTCGTGGCTCGCGGACGACGGCACCAGCGTCCGGTCGGCGGGCTCGTGGATCATCCGGGTGAGCTTGCGCATGGCCGCCGCGCCCCCCGGAAACGGGTAGCGTTCCGCGAACCCGACCAGGTCCGTCTGGTAGACCGCGACGACCGGAATGCCCAGCGAGCGAGCCGCCTCGCCGGCCTGGTGGCCGAGACCCGCAGGCGAGGCGAGGTGTACGACGTCAGGGGCGAACTTCACCATGTGACGGCGGAGTTTCCCCTTGGTGGCAAGGCCGATCGGGAACTCCCGGTACGTCGGGAACGCCACGGTCCGCACCCGCGTGACCGGAGCGCCGGCGTACTCGTCGGGCCCGGAAGGGGCAATCAGCGAAGCGGTGTGTCCCCGGTCCTGCAGGTGGTCCAGGACCCGGCGCACGGAGTTGGTGACGCCGTTGACCTGAGGAAGGAAGGACTCGGTGACCAGCAGCACCCGGAGCGGGCTGGTGGCAGTCGGTGAATGCAGTCGATGGACGTGTTCCACGCTTCGACGCTAGGTTCCGCGAAGCAACGGACTGCTAGGTCGACACGACCCCCGAGTGAATGCGAAATGGCCGCTTCGCAGATCCACGTGACCCGCAGCACAGTCCAATCGTTGGAGGGCCATGGAAATGTCGCGTCGTGGGTTGATCAAGTCCGGTCTCGTCCTCGGAGGCCTCGCCTCGGTAGGTGGTGGGAGCCTCTTCGGTCCGCTCAGTGAGGCGGCGATCGCCGGAACGGCGCTGACCACCCTCGACCGGACCTACGGGCTCGGCACACCCAACGATGCCCGTGGCTACAAACCCATCGTGGCCAAGTCCGGGGAGCCGCACCTCTTCCGCAACGACCTCGGTGGCCACCAGAGCACCACAGCGCTGACCGACCGGAAGCCCGTGCTCACGTTCGTCCAGCTCAGTGACGTCCACCTGGCCGACCACCAGAGCCCGATGCGCACTGAATGGCTGGACCGCTTCGAGGACCAGGACGCGCCGGGCGACCCCGTTCCCGGACTGCTGTCGAGCGCCTACCGCGCCCACGAGATGCTCTCGCTGCACGTCGCCGACGCGATGATCCGGACGATCAACGACATCCGCTGCGGCCCGGTCACCGGCAAGCCCATCGCGTTCGTCATCCAGACCGGCGACAACTCAGACAACTGCCAGTACAACGAGGTGCGCTGGAACATCGACGTCCTGGACGGCACGTCGGTGACTCCGGACAGCGGAAACACCGGCAAGTACGAAGGCGTGATGTCGGCGAACCCGATGATCTACGACATCCACTACTGGCACCCGGACGGCACTCCTGCGGGCAAGGTCGATGACCTCGCTCGCTCGAGGTACGGCTTCCCGGTCGTCAAGGGGCTCCTCGAGTCGAGCCGGAAGACGTTCAAGCCTGCCGGCCTGAACCAGAACATCCCCTGGTACACCGCGTTCGGAAACCACGATGGCCTCGTCCAGGGCAACTTCCCGCACAGCTTGCAGCTCTCGCTGGTGGGCACCGGCCCGCTGAAGATCATCTCGTCGCCGGCTGGAGTCTCGGAGGCCGACGTACTCAACCTGGCCCGCACCCAGAACCTGACGGGCGTGCTCAACGCGGTGTCCTTGCTCTCGACGGCCACTCTCGTCACGCCCGACCTCAATCGGCGCAGCCTGACCCGGTCCCAGATCGTCGAGCAGCACTTCACCACGCCGCCGTTGCCGGGACCGGTCGGCCACGGGTTCACGACCACCAACCGGCTGCAGGGCACCGCCTACTACACGTTCATCCAGAGCGGGGTCCAGTTCATCGTCCTGGACACGGTGAACCCCAACGGGTGGGACGACGGCTCGATCGACTCCGCACAGCTCGCCTGGCTGACCGGTCTGCTCAACGCGCCTGCCACCAAGACGCTGCCGGCCGTGATCGCCAGCCACCACACGATCAACACCATGACGAACCAGCTGCCTCTCGCCGGCCTCGACCTGAACTACCGGGAGACCGGCGCCACCGTTCAGGCGTTGCTGCTCGCGAACCCGCGGGTGATCGCGTGGGTCAACGGACACACGCACGTCAACCAGATCTGGGCGCACGCCCGCGCCGACGGCAGCGGCGGCTTCTGGGAGATCAACACCGCCTCGCACATCGACTTCCCGCAGCAGGCGAGGCTTCTCGAGATCACCGACAACCTCGACGGCACGCTGTCGATCTTCACGACGATGCTGGACCATGCCGGACCCGCGGCCCATACCAACATCACCGACCCGGTCCAGCTGGCCGGTCTGTCACGTGAGCTCGCTGCCAACGACTGGCAGTCGCGCACCACGCACCGTGAGGGTGTCATCGAGGCCCGCAACACCGAGCTCCTCGTGCCGAAGCCGGCGGTCCTCGCCTGAGTCAGGCTCCCCATCGAGTGCTACTTTCGGGGTGGCGCCAGGACGCCACCGGTCCGCGGGAAGGGCAGAGCCGATGTCGACCATCTCCGACCGGCTGGGTGTGCTCGACGATCCTGCGGCGGAGTTCCTGCGGCTCGCCTGCCTGACGTACGGCGACTCCGACGACCCCCAGCGCTGGGCCGAAGCCGACGCACTGATCGCCGGACAACCCGGGCTGCGACGCGGCAACATCCATGTCGCGACCGCCTGCGCAGACGTCGAGGAGGTGGCCCGGCTGCTCGCGACCGATCCGTCGCTCGCCGGCGTCGAGGGCGGGCCGCACCGCTGGCCTCCGCTGCTGTATCTCGCCTACGGCCGCCACGACCGCACTGCCACCGAAGGTGCCGTCCTCGCGACCGCGAAGGTGCTGCTCGACCATGGCGCGGACCCGAACGCCGGCTACCTCTGGCACGGGATGCCATCGCCGTTCACCCTGCTCACCGGAGCCTTCGGCAACGGTGAGCTCGGTGTGCACCGCCAGCCCGCCCATCCGCACGGCCAGGCGCTCGCCCGGTTGTTCCTGGAAGCAGGAGCCGACCCGAACGACGCCCAGACCCTCTACAACCGGATGTTCGAGCCGAACGACGACCACCTCGAGCTGCTCTTCGAGTTCGGCCTCGGTTCCGGCGACGGCGGACCCTGGCGACGGCGTCTGGGAGACGCGGCGCAGAGCCCGACAGCCATGTTGCTCGGCCAGCTGTCCTGGGCCGTCACCCACGGTTTCACCCACCGGATCTCGCTGCTGGCCGACCACGGTGTGGACCTCGACGCGGCTCTCGACGGTTTCGGGTCCCACGGCGAGACTGCCCACGAGTCCGCCCTGACGAGTGGCCAGTTCGAGGCGGCCGCACTGCTCGTCTCACTCGGCGCCCGGGCGTCGTCGCTGACGCCCGAGGAGCAGGTGCTGGCCGCTGTCCTGGCTGCCGACCGGGTGAGCGTGGCCCGACTCGAAGCGGCTGACCCCGATGTGGTGGCTCGTGCCCGCGTACGCCGCCCGGGGCTGGTCGTCTGGGCAGCCGTCAAGCCGTCCCTCGACGCCGTCCGGCTCGCGGTGGAGCTCGGGTGGGACGTCTCCAGGCGCGCCCGGACCGACGTACCGAGTGACCAGGAGTGGGAGACCGCGCTGCATCAGGCTGCGGCCAACGGTGAGCTGGAACTCGCGGAGCTGCTCCTGGCGCTCGGCGCCGACCCGGACGTCCACGACCACCGCTTCGATGCGACGCCGCTCGGCTGGGCCCAGCACTTCGAGCAGCCGGAGCTGGTCAGCCTGCTGGAACCCCTGACGCAGGCGTGATCAGGCCTCGGCCGCGAGCTGGCCGCAGGCGCCGTCGCCCGACGACCTCCGGCCATTGGCACCCTCAGCTTCGTGACCTTCCAGCCGATCGACAGTCTGCTGACTCCACGCACGGATGGCTGCAGCCTGGTCAGGACCGAGTACGTCGAAGACGTGTCGGTGGATGTTCTCTCCGTGACCGACGAGAGCGCTCGTGGCGGCGCGGCGAGGTTACGGCGGCACATTGGTCGCCAAGGAGCTCGACGGCGAAGCGGACGTCATCCTCATCGATCCCCGAGAGGCATTCGTCAACGCAGCCGCCTCACTACGTGCTCTGACCCAACCAGACTGGGCACCCCATGCATTCTTCGCGTTCGACACGCTGCTCGAACGAGGGCGAGTCATCCGTGACTCCGCCGTCTCGGTGGACCCGCACGGCGTGACGCTGGCGTCCGGCGGGCGGGTCGAGTCCGACTACATCGTGCTGGCCACTGGGCTCCGGGTACACCTACCCGGCCAAACCGCACGACGGCTCGACGAGCATCTCCCAGCAGCTCGACGATCTGCAGGCGACTCACGAGGAGCTCGCCGACACAAGCCGCGTTCTGATTCTCGGCGCCGGTCCGGTGGGGCTCGAGCTGGCGGGCGAGATCAAGGAGGTGTGGCCTGAGAAGCACGTTGTCATCGTCGATCAGGCGGACCAGCTCGTCCCCGGCTTCCTCCCCGAGATGCGGGACCGCCTGATGCAGCAACTGGATGCCCTCGGCATCGAGCTTCGGCTCGGCACCAGTCCGGCCACCATGCCGGACGTCGCGTCCGGCCAGGCAGGCCACGTCGTGGTGACGACAGCCGATGGCGACGAGATCGAGGCAGACATCTGGTTCCGCGCATTCGGTGTCCGGACCAAAACCGAGTACCTGACCGACGGACGCCTCACGCAGCTGACCGCGGTTGCGACGGTCCCCGTCACCGAGCACCTGAACGTCCGCGGCCACTCCCACGTCTCCGCCATCGGAGACATCGCCGACCTGCCAGATCCCAAGATGGCCTCCTACGCGATGGAGCACGCCCAAGTAGTGGCGAACAACATCAAGGCGCAGCTCACCGGTGACCCGCAAGGCACGGTTCACATCCCGTCGCCCGAACTCAGAATCCTGCTGCCGCTCGGGACCCACTCGGGTGTCGGTCAGCTCCCGACGTCGGACGGTCCAGCAGTGGCAACATCGGATGCGGTCCACGAGCGCAAGGGAAAGGACCTGTTCACGGCACGTTTCGCCGCCCGATTCAACCGCTGAACCATCTGGGGGGCAGTCACTCCGCGGCGGCGAGCTGTCCGCAGGCTCCGTCGATGTCGCTGCCACGGGTGTCCCGGACCGTGGTCGGGATGCCCTTCGCCTCGAGGCGGCGTACGAACTCACGCTCGTCCTTCGGATCCGACGCCGTCCACTTGGAGCCGGGCGTCGGGTTCAGCGGGATCAGGTTGACGTGCACCCAGCCCCAGTCGCCATAGGAGTTGAGTACGTCGCCCAGCAGATCCGCGCGCCAGGCCTGGTCGTTGATGCCGCGCATCATGGCGTACTCGATCGAGACCCGGCGTTTGGTGATCCGGGCGTACTCCCAGGCGGCGTTCACGGTCTCGGCGACCGACCAGCGAGTGTTGATCGGGACGAGCTCGTTGCGGAGCTCGTCGTCGGGTGCGTGCAGGCTGAGTGCGAGCGTGACCGGAATGCCCTCGGTGGCGAGCTGGTGCATCCGCGGGACCAGGCCGACGGTGCTGACCGTCACGCCGCGGGCCGACATGCCCAGACCTGCCGGAGCGGGATCGGTGAGCCGGCGTACCGCGCCGATCACGGCCTTGTAGTTGGCCATCGGCTCGCCCATGCCCATGAACACCACGTTGGAGACGCGTCCGGGGCCACCGGGGACCTCGTCACGGGCCAGCGAGCGGGCGCCGGCGACGACCTGCTCGACGATCTCCGCGGTGGACATGTTGCGCTGCAGGCCACCTTGGCCCGTCGCGCAGAACGGGCAGGCCATCCCGCAGCCCGCCTGGCTCGACACGCAGATCGTGACCCGGTCGGGGTAGCGCATCAGCACCGACTCCACCAGCGCTCCGTCGAAGAGCTTCCACAGCGTCTTGCGGGTGGTGCCCTTGTCGGCCTCGAGCGTGCGCAGCGGCGTCATCAGGTCGGGGAGCAGTCCGGCGACGAGCTCGGCACGGTCGGCTGCCGGGAGATCGGTCATCTGCTCCGGGTCATCGACCAGCCGGGAGAAGTAGTGGGTGGAGAGCTGCTTCGCGCGGAAACCCGGCAGACCCAGCCCCTCGAGATGCGCCTTGCGCTCATCGAGGGTGAAGTCGGCCAGGTGTCGAGGGGGCTTACCCCGTCCCTTCGGCTCGTCGAACACCAGCGGAAGGGTCTTGATCGGTTCACTCATGACCGGTCAAGTGTCCCATGCATCGCGAGGCCGCCTCGCCGTCGCACGCTTCGGCTGGCTCAGATCGTTGAACGATCCGGGCGGCTGCCACGTCGTACGGTGAGAGGATCCGACGACCTCAGGGGGTGATCCGGACGGCCGACATGCAGCAGGAACTGATGCGCTCCCTGTACGACGAACATGGCGCTGCGCTCTGGAGCTACTGCCTCCACCTCACCCGGGGGGCGTCCCAGCATGCCGAGGACGTCGCCCAGGAGACCCTGCTGCGCGCCTGGAAGAACCCGAAGGTGCTCGACCGCAGCCCCGATCTGGTCCGCGCCTGGCTCTTCCGGGTCGCGCACAACATCGTGGTCGACGACTGGCGACGCGCCAGCACCCGCTCGGAGATCAGCACCGAACCCGGCACGATCGACGGCGTCACCGAGGACGGCACCGACGAGCTGCTGCAGTCCTGGCTGGTGGCCGACGCGCTCCGCTCGCTCAGTCCGGACCACCAGCAGGCGCTCGTCGAGTGCTACTACCGCGGTCACACCGTCGCTTCGGCAGCACGTCGGCTCGGCATACCGGAGGGGACCGTGAAGTCGAGGCTGCACTACGGCATCAGGGCGCTGCGACTGGCGCTTGAAGAAAGGGGGGTCACCGCATGAGCACCGATCTCTGCCGCTCGGACGCGGCCTACCTGCTCGGTGCGCTGTCACCAACGGAGCGTCGCGAGTTCGAGGCACACCTGGCCGGTTGCGCGGACTGCCGGCACGCCATGCGCGAGCTTGCCGGGATCCCCGGACTGCTGGCGGCGGCCTCGGCCGCCGACCTCGAGGAACAGCTGCCCGTGCCCGCGACGCTGCTGCCGGGTCTGCTCTCCTCGGTACGCCGCAGCCGCTGGCGGGTCCGCACCGCACTGGGCGTGGCCGGTCTGGCTGCCGCAGCGGCCGCTGCCGTTCTCGGTGTGAACCTGGTCAACCATGAGCCGCCGGGCCATACCGAGGCGATGCACCAGGTCGTGGACAGCCCGGTCAACGCGACGGTCTCGCTCGTCGACAAGGCATGGGGCACCCGGATCGACCTGCGCTGCACCTATCGCGAGGGAATCACGTTGCCCTATCCGGCACCGACGTACCTCCTCGTGGTGACGAACAAGGCAGGCGTCGACCAACAGCTGGGGACCTGGGCCGTCGTCCCCGACAAGGTCGCGACGATCACCGGGTCGACGAACTGGTCTGCCAAGGACATCGCGTCGGTGAAGGTGGAGACGTCGTCGGGAAAGACCCTGCTGTCGCTCGCTCCCTGACCGGTCAGCGGTCGGCCGCTACCTGTTGAAGACCAGGTAGTGGAGCAGCAGCCAGATCGGTGCGACCGTCGCAAGGAGCGAGTCCAGCCGGTCCATCAGGCCGCCGTGGCCGGGGATGATCTGGCTCATGTCCTTGATGCCCAGATCGCGCTTCATCACCGACTCGCACAGGTCGCCGAGGGTGGCCATCACGACCGCGATCAGGCCGAGGAGTACGCCGACCCACCAGTCGCCGTCGAGCAGGTAGACCACGAGCAGCCAGCCTGCCGCGACACACGCGATCGCCGAGCCGGCGAAGCCCTCCCACGACTTCTTCGGGGAGATCACCGGCGCCATCTGGTGCTTGCCGAACAGCACGCCGGCGATGTAGCCGCCGATGTCGGAGGCCACCGTCACCGCGATGAACGTGATGACGGCCTTGACGCCGTCCTCCTTGTGCTCGGCGAGGAGCAGCGCGACGAAGGAGCCGAGGAACGGGACGTAGATCAGTGAGAAGACCGACGCGGTCGAGTTGCGGACATAGCCCTCGATGCCGCGGCGCAGCAGCCACAGCATCGTGATCAGTGAGGTGACGGCGGTGGCGGTGACCAGCGCCGGAGCGCCGTACAGGTAGGCCAGCACCACCATCACCACGCCCCCGACCATCAGGGGTTCCTGCGGCAGGTCGATGTCCTTCGCGGCGAAGCCCTTGTGCAGCTCCCACACGGCGATGACCACCGCCGCCGCCACGATGAACATGAACGCCGGCTTCCAGAAGATCAGCGACAAGATGATGGCCACCGCGAGGCCCACGCCGGAGGCAATTGCCGCAGGCAGATCTCGCCCAGCGCGGCTCTTGTTCGCCTCGGGAGCCGGCGTCGGGGTGAGTTCAGACATATTGGTCGCTCAGACTTCGAGCAGCTCCGCTTCCTTGTTCTTCAGCATCTCGTCGATCGAGTCGGTGTACTTCTTGGTCAGCGCGTCGAGTCGCTTCTCGGCGCCGGCGATCTCGTCCTTGCCGACCTCGCCGTCCTTCTCGAGCTTCTCGAGCGCCTGCTTGGCGTTGCGCCGGATGTTGCGTACGGCGATCCGGCCGTCCTCCGACTTCGCCTTGGCGATCTTGATGTACTCCTTGCGGCGGTCCTCGGTCAGCTCCGGGAAGACACAGCGGATGACCTTGCCGTCGTTGGACGGGTTCACGCCGAGGTCGGAGTCACGGATCGAGCGCTCGATGGCGCCGACGGAGCTCATGTCGAACGGTGCGACCAGGATGACGCGGGCCTCCTGGGCAGTGAAGGACGCGAGCTGCTGGATCGGGGTCTGGGTGCCGTAGTAGTCGGCCGTCAGCTTGGCGAACATGCTCGGGTTGGCTCGTCCGGCCCGGATCGCGCCGAAGTCCTCGCGCGTGACCTCAACGGCCTTGGCCATCTTCTGGTCGGCGTCGTTCAGGGTCTCGTTGATCACAACTGCTCCTTCGATGCGGTGTCTCGAAAAACCTAGTGGTTCGGAGGTCCGCGCGTCAGGACGCGTCGTGGACCAGCGTGCCGATTTTGTCACCCTGGACCACGCGCAGGATGTTGCCCTCGGGCTGCATGCCGAAGACGATCATCGGCAGCTTGTTCTCCATGCAGAGCGCGAACGCGGTCGCGTCGGCGACTCTCAGCCCCTGCTGGAGGACGTCCTGGTAGGTCACCTCGTCGTACTTGACGGCGTCGGGGTTCTTGCGCGGGTCGTCGCTGTAGACGCCGTCGACACCGTTCTTCCCCATCAGCACGACCTCGCACTTGACCTCGAGCGCGCGCTGCGCGGCGACAGTGTCGGTGGAGAAGTACGGCATCCCGGCGCCGGCGCCGAAGATCACGACGCGGCCCTTCTCGAGGTGCCGGATCGCGCGACGAGGAATGTAGGGCTCGGCGACCTGGCCCATCGTGATCGCGGTCTGGACCCGGGTCTCGATGCCTTCCTTCTCGAGGAAGTCCTGCAGTGCGAGGCAGTTCATCACGATGCCGAGCATGCCCATGTAGTCGGCGCGCGCCCGGTCCATGCCGCGCTGCTGCAGCTCGGCGCCGCGGAAGAAGTTGCCGCCACCGGTCACTACCGCGACCTGGACGCCGGCGTTGACCACCGAGGCGATCTCCTTGGCGATGGCTTGGACGACGTCAGGGTCGACGCCGACCTTGCCGCCGCCGAACACCTCGCCCGAGAGCTTCAACAACACTCGCTTGTACGCCGCCATCGCGATGTCCCCTCAATCCCTCGAATGCACCGGTTCAATGCGAAAGGCCGGTCGCGATGATCGTCAACTGATGCATCGCAACCGGCCTTTCTCCTGCGTCTGGCGAAAACCTATCTGGTCAGGCCCCGACTTCGAACCGGGCGAACCGCTTCACGGTGACGCCGGCCTCGTCGAGCACCTTCTTGACGGACTTCTTCGAGTCGGTGACCGAGTCCTGCTCGAGCAGGGCGACGTCCTTGAAGTAGCCAGTCAGGCGACCCTCGGCAATCTTGTCGACGATGCCCTCGGGCTTGCCCTCCTCGCGCGCGATGGCCGCACCGATCTCGCGCTCCTTGGCGACCACGTCAGCGGGGACATCGTCACGGGAGAGGTAGGTCGGCTTCATTGCGGCGATCTGCATGGCGACACCGCGGGCAGCGTCGGCGTTGTCGCCGTCGTACTCGACCAGGACGCCGACAGCAGGCGGCAGGTCGGCAGCGCGCTTGTGAAGGTAGACCACGGACTGGCCGCCGAAGTAGGCGACCTGACCGAGCTCGATCTTCTCACCGATGGTGATGGCGAGGTCCTTGACGATCTCGTCGACGGTCTTGCCGTCGAGCTCGACCGCCTTGAGCGCCTCGGCGTCAGCGGCCTGCGAGGCAGCCGCTGCGTCGACGATCTTCTGCGCAGTCGTGATGAACTCATCGTTCTTCGCGACGAAGTCGGTCTCGCTCTTCAGCTCGACCAGCGCACCACCGGAGTTGGCGACCAGGCCGGCCGTTGCCTCACGCTCGGCGCCCCGCTCGGCAGCCTTCTTGCCCAGCTTGATGCGGAGCAGCTCGCTGGCCTTGTCGAAGTCACCGTCGGCTTCCTCGAGCGCCTTCTTGCAGTCCATCATTCCCGCGCCAGTGAGCTCACGGAGCTTCTTGACGTCGGCAGCAGAGATAGCCAAGGGTCAGTCTTCCTTCTTGTGCTCAGCGTCAACGTCATCGGCAGGAGCCTCGGCAGCGGCCGCCTCGACGACCGGAGCATCCGCAGCGGGCGCCTCGACAACCGGAGCCTCGACAACGGGAGCCTCGGCAGGAGTCTCGACAACGGCCTCGGCAGGAGTCTCGACAACGGCAGGAGCCTCGGCAGCGGGCGCCTCGACGACCGGAGCCTCGACAACGGCCTCGGCAGGTGCCTCGGCCGGGGCGACAGGAGCCTCGGCAGCGGCAGCCTTGTCGGCACCGAGCAGGTCGCGCTCCCAGTCAGCGAGCGGCTCGTCGGCGCCGATCGACTGACCGCCGGCCTCGTCGGACTTCACACCGGAACGGGCGATCAGGCCCTCGGCGACGGCGTCGGCGATGACGCGGGTCAGCAGGCCGACCGCGCGGATCGCGTCGTCGTTGCCCGGGATCGGGTAGTCGACGAGGTCGGGGTCGCAGTTGGAGTCGAGGATCGCGATGATCGGGATCTTGAGCTTGCGCGCCTCGTCGACAGCGAGGTGCTCCTTGTTGGTGTCGACGATCCACACGGCGGACGGGGT
>JAOPXK010000136.1 GCA_025965195.1 Marmoricola sp. | reverse complement strand
AACAGATGGTTAATATCAACTTCATTGTACCTACTGACCTTTATTGCATGTAAGTGAGAAATGCTAAGGTTGAACATCTTAGGATCCTAGGTTCATTGTTTTCAACCTAGAGTATAGCACCTGCATTCAATTACAAAGAGTATGGCCCAACTATATTTCTATAGTCTCCTGAGCCTAGACTGTTGATATGAAGTTAATTGTACCCAATAGCCTTTATTGCGTATAGGTAAGAAACATTCAGGTTAGACATTTCAGAATCCTTGGTTGCATCCTTATAAACCCAAGTATAGCAGGTTATTTGTGTTATCAATAGCATAAGCCAACCATATTTTGAGGGTGGCCTGACCCCAGACTATTAAGATAATATTCTTTGTACCCAATAGGCTCTATTGCGTCTAAGTAGGAACCCGGATGTTTGGCCTTTAACAATCCTAGGTTTTGCGCACATTCCTTGATCCTACAATCTCTTGTATACGCAGGGCCAAGGAAATACCAACCTCATTTACAAACCTTATAATGTACCAACAGGCACAAAATAGTAAGTCATAAGACGCCTAAGATTGAGTTCCATACCAATGTATAGATCATAAAACTCAGCAAAAAAGTTAAATAACAAAAAAGACATAATAGCTGTTTGACTCATATAATTGGTTCATCTGAGCTTGTGAGAATTTAGATAATGGCCAGATGTGTAGTGTCGGGGTTGGTATTCCATAAATGAGGATAAGTACTAGATTACTGATAAAACTAGGTCTTTGCATTATGCCATTCAACATAGATGGCGAATGTAGTGAGTTTTAAATAGATATAGGTCCTGTAAGTAATATCACTGTAGAGCAAAACCTTGGGTTGAAGTGCCCGCAGGGGTTAGTATGATTTACCCCGCTGCTAATCTTATTCATTAATGTGCGCCGCGGAGACAACCTGTTTTTTAGGCGTCTGTATGTTACACCGTTTCAGGTTTATAAACTGAACAAACCTTGGTTGAGATCACAGGACATCGTCAATACTAAGAATTGTTATGCAATTCGCATCCTGCCCTAATATATATTATACACCCAATCTACGGGTCATGTACGCGTGGAACTCAACATACACCACAAGGAAGTACACCCTGTCCTAGTTACGGCATCTGCACCCGGCGGAATCACTATGGTGTCCGGCATCCAATGTCCTGTCCAGCGTCCAGTCCAGTAGGGCTAGCTGTTCTGTCTTGTCCCGCATCTTGTACAGCTAGCTGCAGTGCGTAGAGCGTCTGGTGTCTCGTGTAGCCAGCGCCCCGTTCAGGCTCCAGTAGAGCCCGCTGCACTGGCCGTATTTCTAGCGTCCAGTATCCATCACTACAGCCAGTAACCTGTACAGCATGAGCGTCAAGCAGAGCCTGGGTCCTGTCAAGCGTCCGGTAGAGCCAGTAACCAGTCCAGCATCCATTAAGGCCAGTGTCCAGCGTGCAGCGTCCAGCATCCAGGGTCCAGCGTCCAGCGTCCAGTCCAGCGTCCAGTTCAGCGTCCAGTCCAGCGTCCAGTCCAGCGTCCAGGGTACTGTTCCGCGTTCAGAATCCTGTGCAGTGACCTGTACCTGTGGCCAGTGAGGCGAAGAAACACTGGGGTGCAACAGAGGCAACAAGTTGAAAACACCTGATCTTGTGGCTAGGAGACACCTGAATTCAGCATAAAGAGGTTTACACCCAAATTCCAGATAAGTACGGAAGGTACCCAAGAATATTTCTCGAATTCGGGATAACAGCTACTTAAGTACACGTGCAGGAGGACATTACATCCCATTTCTAGGATATATATGTTCAGGGCAAGCCGCCAAGTGTTACGGTTCGCGAATGGCCTGGGCGGTTTGTGAATTGACCAAACCATTCGCACGTCGTCACCGTTCACAAGTGGCCCGGGCCAGCGACAAACTCCAATGCCAGCCACGACAAATTCAATGAACAAGGCTATAGGCTTGAGCTTTGCTAGTATAACTGGCATAACGGCGTATACTACAGTTAATTCCCGTTATAAGCATAACCCACATGTACCCCTCTCGGTCGAGCCATATCAAAATACTAACTAAATGCCTTTCAATACAAGCATGAATCCGCTATAGGCATACCACCGGTACCACCGGTCCCAAGCGTGTGCTTATAACGGGACTTATTAACTGTATATTCAAATGCTGTCCTGCTCACTGGCTTGGTCCTCCTGCTCGTCACTGGGCCCGCTGAGGACTTGGTTTGTACAATAGACCTTTTTCCTATTATAACAATGAAGGGTATGTGCAGGGCTAGTCGACTCATCGGGGCCAGTCGACTTATTAGGGCCGCTCGCCGCTGGCCGGGCCAGTAGCGAATGGACCGTTCTACACGCCGCTGGCCCGGGCCACTCAGTGGGAAGGCCAGCGGCGAGTGGCCTGACCTGGGCCGGGCCACTCGGTTTCTGCTTGTAAAATACTATGACTATAATTCAAGGTTTATAAGTATAAATGCTATGTCTGATATCTCCAGATTACTACTACTCTCACCTGCCTTATACTCTTTATTTGAGTTCACCTCTTGCTGGGCGAAATTGGCACAGCGTTTTCTAAATACCTGAGAGCCAGCACATTGTTTGAGAGCCAGCACATTGCTTGAGAGCTAGCACGTTGCTAAGAGCCAGCACGGTGCGAACAGTAAGC
>JAOPXK010000135.1 GCA_025965195.1 Marmoricola sp. | reverse complement strand
TGGGTGACTCGCCATTGAATTACACGCTCTACATCTGGAATATCCACCCCGATTCCGCAAGCTTTGGTGCAAACTAGCACGCGGCAATCACCCGAAAGAAATGCGTGAAGGTTGTACTCCCGACGTTCGGAGCTGATACCGGTGGAATATTCCAAAACTATTTCCTCATTGGAATTGTGAACACCCGGCGGAACCAAGTTTGAGAGCGTCGTGGCAATTCGACAACAATCCCGTAAGCCGTCGGTGAAAATCATTGTCTTAGGGATCTCCGGCCACCCTACCCGGGATAGATTAGGGATAACAAAATGCAAGTCTTCGAAATTCTGCATGGACCGCGTGATTTCTTGCGTGATCAAGCATATATTTTCCCGGTTGATGCTTCTTTGGACCAACTTGCACTGCTTCGGGAAACGAAGGGTGGCATGGACAAACCCTTTGACATGGAGTGGCATAGTCGCAGAAAGCGCCATAAAAGGCAAATTGTTGAAATGAATTCGTAAAAGCCCAATTGCCGTATATTCCGGACGAAAGGTTTGCCTACGGAGACGAACATGAGTAACCCAACCGACTTATACTATTTGACGTTGGTTGAATACTCACCACTGATGGCAAAGATGGCATTCATCAATCACAACGCCCAGTAATCGCGCCCGGAACGTGACAGATGCGATGAGCCTGGTGAACGTTGAGTTCTCCATGCTTAAGATCTCCGGTGACAGAAAGACCAGTTGATATGCACCCGCTATAGTCTTGGTAATTATTCCGGGATTCTCACGAATGTTGTCGGAGTTCAATGCCACAGCCTTAATTCCATTCTTTTCCGCATTAGACACCTATATATTAAGGTCCGGTCAGTATGCTGAAACACAATTTGTACTCTTGGATGAACTCGTTTCTGCCAGCGCATACCTGGTCGTGCATCAAGGACACCAAGGGCGACAACACCAGAATGCACTTGTTTGGTTCGGCCATGCACGCAACCAGAAAGCAATAAGTTTTGCCATCCGCGGTCTTCGTGACACATAATTGATCCTTGCCCTCAATCATTCCGGCGGCCATATCGATTTGCCAATCGATGGCGCGCAGTGAAAGCCCGCGAGAGATCGCAGTACGCTCAACAGCTTCGGCTATCCGGTGCCGCAAAGTGCCTGGGACATCGAGTCTCCCGATCTCCGACCGTGCGAATAAACCCCCGGCGCCTATTTGCTCATGCTGGGCAGCTTTGTGGGCCTCTTGCCCACTTGGGGGCATCTCTCCGAGGATGTTCCGAGCTATGGTGTAGGTGTCGGGGAATGATGTCTGAAATGAGCCGGAGTGAGTTGTGGGTGTTCGGAGATGAATATTGCGGCAAGACAACAACACAACAAACCTTGGCGTTTGCACACAACTCCACCCCACCATGAACAACATTGAAACACAATTCTTGCGCCGAATCCATGTTTCACAATCGCAAGCCTGTTCGGAGATACAAAGGAACTTAAGGTGATTCCCAAAGAGTTCACTGAATCTAACAGGTCTTTTTCCGAGGGCAGTTTTGTGTGTTTCGGAGCAATTATTGTCACCAGTCACGTGAATCAGTTCGCGATATGTTCTTCAACCGCAGGCAAACGTGTAGCAGTATATATAAGTTTTGCGGCTTTCATCTGAGAGCTCTCAACCCCGAACACCACATGCATGACGAGTTAAAATTCCATTGTATTCTAGTGTACTATCACACACACTACATTAAGCTAATCCTGTGCTTGTTCCAGCTAATTCCCATATCCATCCCCAACAAATTCCCATTATTCTAAGCACTCGATGACACAACATGACATGTACCGTATCCTTGATCTTCCCAACATAAGAAATGTGTAGAGGCCCCGACCCAGAGGAACCTTTAGGCTAAATGAGCCCTGCTTTAACCCCGACTAAGGTTGTTGTCTTCCACCTCGTCATCCCATTTATTTATTTGAACCTTAGTCGCAGTGGAACCTTGAGTCATGTTGTCTTGATCAACCCATGGAGTTGCAGACTCATTGTTGACGTAACCAGGGGCTGGAGTCGTCGGGGCCACCGTATGAGAAGCTTGCCTATCGGCACGAGCGGACATATCACGTTCAACCCTACGAAGGTCTGCTACACTTGGACGCCTCCCAGGTGGAGCAGGTGTTTGTGCCAGCCCACGCGCAGTGGTCTCTCTCCCGCGAGCGTTGTGATCTTTGTGTCCGGAAACCATTCCCATGGCATTCGTTGTGCTCATGGCGCCGGTAGCATGTGGGTCATAGTGTCCAGATGAGTTACGCTGGTGCCCAGATGAACGCCGTACACCAAACTCAGCCGGGGTAAAAAGCCCCCCCCGTCTCATTGGTGCGGGACCCGGTTTGAGAAGCCCCTCCATACGCTTAGACTCCGGTTGACGCGCTCGGGACGCCCGTTGGTCCGCCGCCCACTTGCGCGCCTCATCTCGCTTTTTCTTTGCGTTTGCGGTTTCATCAACCCTGTCATCATATGCATTTCGGATCCGGTCTAGTATTTCAACCGACTCAATTGCAGTTTGACCTTCTCGCTCAAACTTCTCAATGACAGCATTAGCTCGTGCAATCTTCCGATCCAGCAGCAGGTAAAGGTCCTCCGTGCGCCTGACAATCTCCTGGCATGCTGCGATTCCCCATCTAGCCTGACCCAGTGGGCCCATCAAAGCGATCTTAACTGCTTCCTCGCAGACGTAACTGTTGAGGCTTTCAGTTAGCTCCGACGGCAGAACCACGGTTTTCCTGAGCCACACACTACACTGAAAGGAGTCTACTGACCTGCTCAACACTTCCTTACTCATCAATGGCCTCAGCAATTCAATGATACGACTATCCAGTTCAAAATCTTCACGGTTCTCTCGGTCGATCTCGGCAAATTGACCAAGAGAGACTAATCCACACCACGGATCCCCGACCGTGGAATCTCCGTTGAACTCGGTGCCAAATTCCGCAGGCAACTTCGGAATAACTCCCATGTCGTCATAATTATACGGTTCCTCTTCCTTAATCCATACCCCATCTTCCTCGGGTCCCACAGACTCCATGTCGGAATCTATATGGATGGACTCACGTCGGACCAGGGCCGTCCCATTCGTATCATACGCATCTTCATTAGCTTCCGTACCCGCCGCGCTGTTTGTCGGAAGCCCACGAGCCGGGGGGGGCCCCGCGTCAGCGATAACATCATTCCCACGCTGCTCAGTATTCGCATCTGCCTTGGCGTCGGGAGCCCTTTGATTTGGAACCTCCTGCTCATCCCCATCGGCTTCCACCTCTTCAAAGGGGGTACACTCGCGGGTGCGAGCCTCTTCAAACACTGGCTCCTTTTCGGGTTCAATACGAGCCCACATATCTTTGTATCCCGGACAGTGCCTATACTTTGCGAAATCCAAAGGGTACTCTTCCCAAGCAGTAGTTGTTTGTGGACGCTCACCTTTAGGCAACATACCCGGCCACTCCTTACTCAAGTCTTCTGCGCTTGTAGCATTGTACACTCTAATCATAACAGAGTTCGTGATTGTTCTGCCTTTCAATCTACCCGTAGTAAGAACCGTAATATACCTGCCGATAATGGCCAAGGTTGAAACCCGGAGTTCATCGTAGACTGCGCGGAATGGCCCTTTCGGATTCCAGACCAAGGGATCCAAGACAAAGGCAATTGGATGCCAAATACGTTGATAATCACCCGGGGTAAAACCAAAGCTTTCCTCAAGCTGAGCAGGCGTGAGCCTTGGAATTTTGACGCTTTTCGCTCTGCAATCTTCCATGATTACCGTATAGGCTTTCCCACCTTCCCCGTTGAGCCATGCACGGGCTAATTTTTCCAATTCGTTACTCAACAACGTCTGCACTTCAATCCCCATTTCGGTCACCGTCTCGGTTTCCGCCGGAATGGATATGATGCCATCGTGGACAGGTCTCACGTGTGTCAAGAACTGCTCAATGAATCTGGGACTGAAATTGCGGATACGAGTGAATAGCATTGCAACAGTCCATTTACACTTTGCCCGCCATTCTTCCGCAGTCTGCTTTTGTTAGTACAACGCTTCCGTAACCGCACCGCACAAGGCATCTTACATGGGAATTTTGCATAAGCTCCACAAGAATTGGCGGAAGCCATGCTTTCATATCATCTGGTTCAAAAGGCTTGAACGTAGAGTCCACATTAATTGAACCGTCCACCTCAATAAGGTTCTTAGGTTCGCTGGTCTTGCCTCGTTTGTGACCCCGGGTCCCGACAGCCCTGGAGACTTTGCGTTTGCCAGACATAGAAGCAGTTAGATCAACGAAGGGAACAGGGATGTGATAGGTTGTTTCGGTGTGGAAGGTTGTACGTTGATCAAGGATGTATGCGTTGATCAAGGATGTGTGTGTTGATCAAGGATGTGTGTGTGTGTTGATTGTGAAGGACAACAACGATGAAAACAACGGAAAAACAAAAGATGCTACAAGCTTGGCATTATTATTGCATTACGGTTGCATTACTACATCCGAGGCCAAGACCCCTCGCAGCTAAAAAAATGCAGTTTTCGGAGGAACTTGTGCCCAGCCTCTTTTTCCGCGGGGATTGGTTTGGGGTAGCGCGGTCACGAGGCTGGGCACGAGCACA
>JAOPXK010000178.1 GCA_025965195.1 Marmoricola sp. | reverse complement strand
GCACGCACCCGTCGATCTCTGGCGCGACGCGTGGGGCATTCCGCACCTGCGCGCACGTGGCAGCGACGACGCCTTCTTCGCGCTCGGTTACGTGCACGCCACCGACCGCCTCTGGCAGATGGACGCGCTGCGCCGCCGTGCGCTGGGCCGCTATGCCGAATGGATCGGGCCGAGCGCGGTGCCCATGGACATGCTGGTGCGCCGGCTCGGCGTGGCCCGCTGCAGCCGACAAGACGCCGCTGCCGCCAGCAGCGAGACGCGCGCCATGCTCGCGGCCTACACGGCAGGCGTGAACGCTTTCATGGCCTCGCAACCGTTGCCGCCCGAGTACGCGCTGCTCGGCGAGACGCCGGAGCCGTGGGAGGACTGGCACTGCGTGGCCGTGCTGCGCCAGACCGGCCTGCTGCTGAACTCCGTCTATCCCAAGCTGTGGCGCGCCATGGCCTTGCCGGTGGTCGGCGCCGACGCGTTGAGCCGCTTGCGCATGGACGACGGCGGCCCCGAACTGGTGTGCCTGCCGCCCGGCGCGCTGGCCGAGCGCCTGATGCCCGACATGGCGGCCTTGGCCGACGCCATTGCCGCATTCGTTGGCGAGAGCAATCCGGAAGCCACCGGCGGCGGCAGCAACAACTGGGCGGTGCACGGCAGCCGCACACGCAGCGGACGGCCCCTGGTGGCGGGCGATCCGCACCGTTTGCTCGACATGCCCAACATGTACCTGCAATGCCATCTGGCTTGTGACGACTTCGACGTGATCGGCCTGACCACGCCGGGGGTGCCGGGCTTCCCGCACTTCGCGCACAACGCCCACGTCGCCTGGTGCGTGACCGTGGCCTTCGTCGACACCGCCGACGTCTACCTCGAGCGCTTCGAGGCCGATGGGCGCCGCTATCTCTTGCAAGCCGCCGCGGATGGCGGCACGCCGCAATGGGCCGACGTGGAGCGGCGCGTCGAACGCATCGGCGTGCGCAACCAGGACGCGGTGGACTGCGAGGTGCTCGTCACGGCGCGCGGGCCTGTGGTCACGGGCGATGCCCGTTCCGGCACGGCGCTGGTGCTGCGCCATTCGGCCGACGTGGAGGTCGACCATTCCTTCGACTGCATGCTGCCGATGATGCGGGCGGCCAGCGTCGACGCGCTGTTCGAGGCCTGCCGCGGCTGGGGCCTGGTCGACCACAACCTGGTGGCGGGCGACACGCTGGGCCACATCGGCCACCATGTGCGGGCCAAGGTGGCGCGCCGCCCGGCCGCCAATGGCTGGCTGCCGGTGCCGGGCTGGATCGAAGGCAATGCCTGGCGCGGCTGGATCGAGTGGGAGCGCATGCCGCGCCAGATCGATCCGGTCGAAGGCCTGATCGTGACCGCCAACAACCGCGTGGTCGCGCAGCACGACGACTACCTCAGCACCGACTGCCATCCGCCGCACCGCGCGCGCCGCATCTGGCAGCGGCTCAGTGCGATGGAAGGGGCCACGGTGGCCGACATGGAAGCCGTGCACCGTGACACCGTGAGCCTGCCGGCCCGCGAACTCTGCGCACGGCTGGCAACGCTGCGGCTCGACGACCCCGCGTCGGCGGCGCTGCGCGATCGGCTCGTGTCCTGGGACGCTCGCGTGACGGCCGATTCGTTCGAGGCCAGCGCCTACGTGTCTTTGCGCATGGCGCTGAGCCGTGCGGTCGCGCGCCTGAGCGGGCTGGGCGCGCTCGACGTGTCGCGGCAGCGAACCATTCCACCCGGTGTCGCGGTCGAGTACCAGCTTGGCTGGTGCGTGCCGCAACTGCTGCGCGCCGATGACCTTGCCCTGTTGGGCGGAAGCTCGTGGAACGAGGTCTTGTCGCAGGCGCTCGCTGATGTCGCCCGTGAAGCGCCGACTGCGTGGGGCGACCGCCATCACCTGGTACTGCGCCATCCGCTCGCGCCGGTGTTTGCGCACGAGCCGCTGCTGGCCCCGCGTGACCAGGGCGCTGTGGACGGTGACAACGAGACCGTCTTCACCACCGGCTATGTGCCGCACGCGGCTGGCACACATGCTGCATATGCCTCGCTGGCACGCTATGTGTTCGACGTGGGCGATTGGGATGCCTGCACCTGGGTGGTCTTCCACGGCAGCTCCGGCGATCCGCGCAGCGCGCACTACGGCGACCAGAGCGACACATGGCGGCGCGGCGAGACCGTGCCCATGCACTACGGGTGGAACACGGTCGCGGCATCCGGCGCATCGCACACCGTTTTGCAGCCCGCCTGACACAAAGTCGTGATGATGAATTCTTGAGTGGAAATTTGATATATCGTGTATCCACTGTCAGAATAATCGCTGCATGAGCTGACCGATGTTGCGGAAGAGTCGCTGCGAGCGAACCACAAAACCCACGAAAGGTAAGACAACCATGAAGAAACTGGCGTGCTCCAAACTGGCCCTGATCGGGCTGGCCTTGGCTCTGGGTGCAATGGCGACGGTGGCCTCCGCGCAGACCAAGACGCTGCGCATGGCGATCAACAACGACCTGAAGGTCGTCGACCCGTTGTTCAGCAATACCTACGTCACCCGCGACTTCGGCTACATGGTTTTCGACACGCTGTTCTC
>JAOPXK010000067.1 GCA_025965195.1 Marmoricola sp. | reverse complement strand
GATCGACTTCGAGAACATCAAGTACTTCGTCCGGTCCAGCGAGAAGCAGGCCGCGACCTGGGACGACCTCCCCGAGGACATCAAGAACACCTACGACAAGCTCGGCATCCCCGAGGCGGAGAAGCAGCGCCTCGTCTCCGGTGTCGCGGCTCAGTACGAGTCGGAGGTGGTCTACCACTCGATCCGCAAGGACCTCGAGGAGCAGGGCGTCCTCGTCCTCGACACCGACACTGCGCTGCGTGAGCAGCCCGAGCTGTTCAGGGAGTACTTCGGCACGATCATCCCGATCGGCGACAACAAGTTCTCCGCGCTGAACTCCGCGGTCTGGTCGGGCGGCTCGTTCATCTACGTGCCCAAGGGTGTCCACGTCGACATCCCGCTGCAGGCCTACTTCCGGATCAACACCGAGAACATGGGTCAGTTCGAGCGCACCCTGATCATCGTCGACGAAGACGCCTACGTGCACTACGTCGAAGGCTGCACGGCGCCGATCTACTCCTCCGACTCGCTGCACTCCGCGGTCGTCGAGATCATCGTGAAGAAGGGTGGCCGCTGCCGCTACACGACCATCCAGAACTGGTCGAACAACGTCTACAACCTCGTCACCAAGCGCGCTGTCTGTGAAGCCGGCGCGACGATGGAGTGGGTCGACGGCAACATCGGCTCCAAGGTCACGATGAAGTACCCCGCCGTCTACCTGATGGGCGAGCACGCCAAGGGCGAGACCCTGTCGATCGCCTTCGCGGGTGAGGGCCAGCACCAGGACGCCGGCGCCAAGATGGTGCACGCGGCGCCGAACACCTCGTCGTCGATCCTGTCGAAGTCGGTCGCCCGAGGCGGGGGCCGTACGTCGTACCGCGGACTCATCCAGATCAACGAGGGCGCGCACGGCTCGAAGTCCAACGTGCTCTGCGACGCGCTGCTCGTCGACCAGATCAGCCGCTCCGACACCTACCCGTACGTCGACATTCGCGAGGATGACGTCTCCATGGGTCACGAGGCGTCGGTCTCGAAGGTCTCCGACGACCAGCTGTTCTACCTGATGTCGCGAGGCATGCAGCAGGACGAGGCGATGGCGATGATCGTTCGCGGGTTCATCGAGCCGATCGCGAAGGAGCTGCCGATGGAGTACGCGCTCGAGCTGAACCGGCTCATCGAGCTCCAGATGGAAGGTGCCGTGGGGTGACCCGCGGTCCACAACGACCCAGCCAGCTCATCTCGACGCCAGGAAGCCATTACAAGTGACTGTGACTGAAACCGCTCGGGAGAGCGTTGCTGCCGCCTTGGAGCAGGAGAAGGTGCTTTCGCACCTGCACCCGGAGGGGTCCTTCCTGGTGGAGGACCACCCTGTGCCCACGGGACGCGAGGAGATCTGGCGGTTCACTCCGCTGAAGCGACTGCGTGGGTTGCACCAGGACGCTGACCTCTCGGGTCTGCTGGTGGCGGCCGAGGCCGATGTACCTGCTGGTGTGGTGCTCGAGCGGCTGGGCGCGGACAGCCCGCTGAAGGGGTCGAGCGGCTATGTGCCGACCGACCGGATCAGTGCGCGTGCCTGGGCCGCGGCGACCGTCGGCTATGGGCTGACGATTCCCGCCGAGGCCGACCTCGCCGACCCGATCGTCGTCACCGTGACCGGGACGGGCACCGAGGTCGCGTCGGCGACGCACGCCGTGATCACCGCTGGTCCGCACAGCCGGGCAACGGTGGTGGTCAAGTACGTCGGGTCCGCCACGCTCGCGGACAACGTCGAGATCGTCGTCGGCGACGGCGCGCAGCTCACCGTTGTCAGCATCGATGACTGGGCCGACGACGCCGTTCACATCGGCCACCGGCACGCCCGGGTCGGCCGCGATGCCACCTTCCGGCACATCGACGTGAGCTTCGGCGGCGACGTCGTGCGCCACGACAGCACTGCGGACTACTCGGGTCCGGGCGGATCGGTCGAGATGCTCGGGCTGTACTTCGCCGACGAGGGCCAGTTCATCGAGCACCGGCTGTTCGTCGACCACAACCAGCCGAAGACCAAGAGCCACGTCGTCTACAAGGGCGCACTGCAGGGCGAGGGCGCGCACACGGTCTGGATCGGCAACGTGCTGATCCGCAAGGTCGCCGAGGGCATCGAGACCTACGAGGAGAACCGCAACCTGGTCCTCACCGATGGTTGCCGCGCCGACTCCGTGCCCAACCTCGAGATCGAAACCGGGGAGATCGAGGGCGCCGGTCACGCCTCCGCGACCGGTCGCTTCGACGACCAGCAGTTGTTCTACCTGCGCTCGCGCGGGATCGAGGAGTCCGAGGCCCGCCGGCTCGTCGTGCACGGCTTCTTCAACGACCTGATTCGCAAGATCGGCGTACCCGAGATCGAGAAGCAGCTCCTCGAGACTGTGGAAGCCGAGCTGGAGAAGACCGTCTGATGGCCTTCGAACGTGCCTGCGCCATTGCCGAGGTCGAGGCCGATGAGGCGCTTCCCGTCACGATCGGTGACATGGAGGTGGCCGTCGCCCGCAACGGTGACGAGTTCTTCGCCATCCAGGACCTCTGCTCCCATGCCGCCGTCAGGCTGTCGGAGGGCGAGGTCGAGGACTGCCAGATCGAGTGCTTCCTGCACGGGTCCCGCTTCGACCTGCGCACCGGCAAGCCGACCTCGTTTCCCGCGACCGAGCCGGTCGCACTGTTCCCCATCGAGGTGCGTGGCGACGACGTGTACGTCGACGTGACCACCAGCCTCAACGGCGTCGAGCCGTCCTGAGCTTGTAGAGAGAAGAGAGAGACAAAGATGAGCACGCTGGAGATCAAGGACCTGCACGTCACCGTCGACACCGAAGATGGTGCCAAGGAGATTCTCAAGGGCGTCGACCTGGTCATCAAGGATGGCGAGACCCACGCGATCATGGGCCCCAACGGGTCGGGCAAGTCGACGCTGGCCTACTCGATCGCCGGGCACCCGAAGTACACCGTGACGCAGGGCTCGATCACCCTCGACGGTGTCGACGTCCTCGCGATGACCGTCGACGAGCGGGCGCGCGCCGGACTCTTCCTCGCGATGCAGTACCCCGTCGAGGTGCCGGGTGTCTCGGTCTCGAACTTCCTGCGTACGGCGAAGACGGCCATCGACGGAGAGGCTCCCAAGCTCCGCACCTGGGTCAAGGACGTCAACGCCGCCATGGAGCGGGTGAAGATGGACACCGCGTTCGCGACGCGCAACGTCAACGAGGGCTTCTCCGGTGGTGAGAAGAAGCGCCACGAGATCGTCCAGCTCGAGCTGCTCAACCCCAAGGTCGCGGTCCTCGACGAAACCGACTCGGGCCTCGACATCGATGCGCTGAAGATCGTCTCCGAGGGCGTCAACCGGTTCCGCGAGCAGGGCGACCGCGGTGTCCTGCTGATCACGCACTACACGCGCATCCTGCGCTACATCAAGCCTGACTTCGTGCACGTCTTCGTCGCCGGTCAGATCGCCGAGCAGGGCGGGCCCGAGCTCGCCGAGCAGCTCGAGGCCGAGGGCTACGACAAGTACGTCACGGCCGCCGCCACCGCATAGCCACCCAGAAGCAAGGAAGGGACGACATGACGGTGACCCAGCTCCCCGGGCTGCTCGACGGCCTGGCGATCCTTCGCGCCGACTTCCCGATCCTCAACCGGCGCCTCGCTGGTGACTGGCCGCTGGTCTACCTCGACAGCGCCAACACCTCGCAGAAGCCGCAGATCGTGATCGACACGATGGTCGACCACCTCGAGCGCCGCAACGCCAACGTGGCACGGGCGATGCACCAGCTCGGCGCCGAGTCCTCTGAGGCCTTCGAGGCAGCGCGCGACAAGGTGGCGCGGTTCATCAACGCACCGTCGCGCGACGAGGTGATCTTCACGAAGAACGCCTCCGAGGCGCTGAATCTGGTTGCCAACACGCTGGCCTGGGCCGAGGGCCCGTTGGCGATCGGCCCCGGCGACCGCGTCGTGATCACCGAGATGGAGCACCACTCCAACATCGTGCCGTGGCAGCTGCTCACCGAGCGCAAGGGAGCCGACCTGCGCTGGTTCGGGCTGACCGACGACGGCCACCTGGACCTGTCGAACATCGACGAGCTGATCACGCCGGCGACGAAGGTCGTTGCGCTGACGTGGGTGTCCAACATGCTCGGCACCATCAACCCGGTCGCCGAGATCGCGCGCCGCGCCCACGAGGTCGGCGCGATCGTCGTCGTCGACGCATCGCAGGCCGCTCCCCAGCTGCCGGTCGACGTCGTCGCGAGCGGTGTTGATTTTCTGGCGTTCACCGGCCACAAGGTCACTGGCCCGACGGGCATCGGCGTGCTCTGGGGCCGCACCGAGCTCCTCGACCAGCTGCCGCCCTTCCTCGGTGGTGGCGAGATGATCGAGACCGTCACGATGGCGAAGTCGACCTTCGCCAAGGCGCCGCACAAGTTCGAGGCGGGCACCCCGCCGATCATCGAGGCGATCGGTCTCGGTGCGGCCGTCGACTACCTCTCCGAGATCGGACTCGACCGGATCCACGCGCACGAGCAGGCAATCACCGGCTACCTGCTCGAGGGCCTCGCCACTGTTGGAGGCGTCACCGTCCTGGGGCCGCGGAACCCGGTCGAGCGCGGCGGCGCGGTTGCCTTCGAGCTCGCTGGCGTGCACCCGCACGATGTCGCCCAGCTGCTCGACAGCCGCGGCGTCGCCGTACGCGCCGGGCATCACTGCGCGAAGCCCGCCCACCTCCGCTACGGGGTCCAGAGCTCGACGCGGGCGTCGTCGTACCTGTACACGACACCGGCCGAGATCGACGCGTTGATCGAGGGCCTGGCGTTCACCAAGACCTACTTCAAGGTTGGCTGAGCATGAGCACGGATCTGGACTCGCTGTACCAGGAGATCATCCTCGACCACTACCGCAGCCCGCATCACGCCGGTCTGAGGGAGCCGTTCGAGGCACAGGTGCACCACGTCAATCCGACCTGTGGTGACGAGATCACCCTGCGGGTCCACCTGTCGACCGATGCAGCCGGCGACGACATTGTCTCTGACGTGTCGTACGACGCCCAGGGCTGCTCGATCAGCCAGGCCGCGGCCTCGGTGATGACCGACCTCGTGATCGGCAAGCCGGTCGCAGAGGCGATGAAGGCACACGAGGCCTTCCTGGAGCTGATGCAGGGTCGCGGAAGTGTCGAGCCCGATGAGGAAGTTCTCGAAGATGGCGTGGCCTTTGCCGGAGTGGCGAAGTTCCCCGCTCGCATCAAGTGCGCACTGCTGGGCTGGATGGCCTGGAAGGACGCGACCGTTCAAGCAACAGTGGTTGAGCACGTCGAAACCGAGGAGACAGCATGAGTGTGAATCACGACGACCTTCCCGAGGTGGATCTCGCCGGCGGGACCTCCACCGTCACGATCGATGACGTCACCGAGGCGATGAAGGACGTCGTCGACCCCGAGCTCGGCATCAACGTCGTCGACCTCGGACTCGTCTACGACGTACACCTCGATGCCTCGTCGAACTGCGTCCTCGACATGACGCTGACTTCAGCCGCCTGCCCGCTGACCGATGTCATCCAGGACCAGACCAACAGCGCCCTTGAAGGCCTGGTCGGCGATGTCACGATCAACTGGGTCTGGATGCCGCCGTGGGGTCCGGACAAGATCACCGACGACGGCCGCGAGCAGCTGCGCGCCCTCGGCTTCAACGTCTGATGCCGTGAGTGACCTGTTGGTCCCGCCGTCCCGGCTGGAGCGATGGGTCGCAAACTTCATCGACCGCCATGGCGCGGCCGAGCTCACCGTGGTCGATGGAAGCCTGAACGGCCGCGCGAGGGACGGGTCCACCTTCGTTGTTGCGTTGCCGTTCTCGCGTGCGTACGACGGGCCGGCCGATGCCGTGGCCTTCCTCGCGGCGACCGACCCGCCGCCGAGATGGGGCGTGCTGCTCGTCCGCAAGGGCGGCTTCGCGATCGCCCGGCTCAACGGCGCCGAGATCATCGAGTCCAAGGTGGGTCAGCGACACGTCCAGGGCCGTACGAAGGCCGGCGGCCAGAGCCAGCAGCGCTTCGCCCGTCGCCGTGACAACCAGGCCCGCCAGGCCTACGAAGCGGCAGCCGAGCACGCTGCCAGGATCCTGACCGGCGTGGAGACCCTGATCTGCGGGGGAGACCACACGGCCGTGGACGCCGTTCTTGCCGACTCCCGGCTGACGAAGATGGTGGTCAGTGAGCCGTGGCTCGCCGTACCCGACCCGCGGCGTGCCGTGCTCGAGCAGGCCGTTGCCGATGCCGGCTCTGTCAGGATGTCGGTGACCAACGCCTGACGCGCACCATCGGGCAGACCGCGCAGGAGGGCCCATGTGGCAGCCCGACCCCGAGTGGCGTTCGCGTCCCGGTGGGTTGGGTGCATCCACGGTCGGGCTGTGGGAGACCACGGCCGACGGCCGCGACTGGGTCGTCAAACGACTCGCCCGACCGACCGCCGACGATGCCGCCGAGCTCAACCGGCCGAGCCACTTCGGCTACTGGCGCCGTGAGGCCGAGGTCGCGCTGGGCGGGTTGTCCACGACGGGCCTGGTCGCACCCGCCGTTCGCCTCGTGGAGGAGGACCACGAAGGCATCACGATCTGGTCCGCTGCGATCGTGCCGTCCGATGTGCCCGGCCCGTTCGCGGCACGGGCCCTCGGCCGGTTCGCGGCGGGCCCCGTCAACGATGAGCCGTGGCTGTGTCGCGACCTCCTGGCCGACCGGATGGCGCGGGCCGAGGAACGCGGGGGCTGGACCACGCTGGCTCGTACGACGGTCGCGGACCTGGCTGACCGGCTGTGGGAGAGACGCCGCGGCCTGCTGGAGCAGTTCACCGCGCTGCCGGCGGTCTGCTCGCACGGTGACGCGGTGCCGCGGAACCTGCTTTCCATCAGGGGTGAGGACGTCGTCGCCGTCGACTGGTCATCCCTCGGCGTCGCGCCGATCGGCGCCGAGGCCGGCTACTTCGCGCTCTCCAGCCGCGAGGACTTCGACGTGCTGCTGGACGCGTACCTGGACGGCGTCCGCGAGGGAGGGCTGGCTGTCGACCGGGAGCAGGCGCTGCTCGGCGCCCGGATCATGGCCGTCTACACGGTCCTCTCGCAGGCCGAGTGGGCGCTGTCGCGCGCTTCCAAGGGTCCGGGCGCGCTGGCCGGCAA
>JAOPXK010000050.1 GCA_025965195.1 Marmoricola sp. | reverse complement strand
ACCACGGCGTGGGTGAAGTCGAGGTTGTCACCGTCCTGAGTCACCAGGCCCGCGTCGGCAAGCTCGTCCACCAGCGCAGCGAGCTCCACGGGTGAGGTGTGCAACAGCGCGCCCAGACGCGTGATCGACAAGGACGCACCGAGCACGGCCGCCGCGCCCAGCGCCGCATCTGCCGGCTGAGCCAAGCGGGCGACCCGGCGGCGAATGGTGGCATGTGCGGACTCCGGGAGGATCGAGGCGACCGAGCTGACCCCGCGTGCGGCCGCCAGCCTCGCCATCTCTGAGACGAACAACGGGTTGCCCCCGGTGCGTTCGTGCACGGCACGGGTTTCTGCCTCGTCCGGCGGACGCCCGGTCGTCGACTGCAGCAATGTCGATACGTCGTGCTCGACCAGACCGTCCAGCAGCCACGACTCTCCGCGAGCTGCGATCTGGTCCGCGAGCCCCTGCCGCTGCCCGACGAGCGCTTCATGGTCGCGCCACCCGCACACGACGAGCACCGCTCGGGACTGCAGATCGGCGGTGAGGAAGTGGAGCATCCGTAGCGAGTCCTCATCGACCCAGTGGACGTCGTCGAGGAGCAGCACGACCGGCCGGGTGCGCGACAGGTCGTCGATCACCGCGGTCACGGCGTCGAAGAGTGGGAACCTCCCGGGAACTTCGGTGCGGGCATCGGCACTCCCATCGAGCAACGGCACCGCAAGCCTGCCCCTGTCGCCCCATTGATCGGGTGGGTGCACCGAGGCGACACCGCGCAGCACCTGGGACCAGACCCAGAACGACGGGGTGCCGGGGTCCTCCCACCCGGTGCCGCGCAGTACGACGGCCTCCGGTGACCGGGCGGCCACCTCGGAGAGCACCCGGGTCTTGCCGATGCCCGCGTCGCCGTGGATCCACAGCAGACTGCCGCTGCCCTCGCGGCAGCTCGTGAAGAGAGCATCGGCCCGGGCCAGGATGTCGCCGCGGCCCAGGAGCGGCGACTTCCCGCCCCACGTCGGCTCCCGGCCGGCCTGGGCATTCACGACGTGCTCCTCGCGGACGTTGGGCACGCCTCAGGTTAGTCCGGGAACCCTCCGTCGGGGGAGCAGCACTCCGGGCCCTGAGCCTTCCGTACCCACCTCAGTCGAGGCAGAACTCGTTGCCCTCAGGGTCGTGCATCACGATGAACCCCGCGGAGAACGCGTCGGTCTCGAACCGCTTGGACCGGGTCGCGCCCAGGGCCACCAGCCGGGTTGCCTCTGCCTCCAGTGCTGTCATCCGCGCGTCGCCTTCGAGACCGGGCGCCTTGCGCAGGTCGAGATGGAGGCGGTTCTTCGTGGTCTTCTGCTCCGGCACCCGTTGGAAGAACAGTCGCGGTCCGACTCCGTCCGGATCCGAGCACGCGGAGCGGGCATTCCACTCGGACTCGGGCACGCCCCAGGCAACCAGCGCAGCCTGCCAGCTGTCGAAGCCCGGGGGCGGCGCGTCGATCTCATAGCCGAGGGCCGCACACCAGAACGCGGCCTGGGCAGCCGGGTCGGCACAGTCGAAGGTCACCTGCACAGTCGTCGCCATGCGGCCACGCTAGGCCGGAGCACCGACAGTCGTCACCCGCCGGCCGGACCTCCTGCGGCGAGCCACGCCCGCCAGCCGCCGTACGTCGTGATGTCGCGCTCGGGGTCGACCCCGTCCGCCGTACACACGAAACCCAGGACGCTGCTGCCGTCGGCGAGCTCGACCGGGCCGATCGCGAGGG
Organism: Marmoricola sp.; assembly: GCA_025965195.1. Taxonomy (GTDB): domain Bacteria; phylum Actinomycetota; class Actinomycetes; order Propionibacteriales; family Nocardioidaceae; genus Marmoricola. The sequence continues at coordinate 2,577 of JAOPXK010000050.1, read as the reverse complement.
GCGGTGCGACGGTGCCGAGGAAGCCAGCCAGCTCGGCCGCAGGGAGATGCCACACCTCGAGCTTGATGCCATCGCCGGCGGGCTTGCCGTCCGTACGCGTCAGTCCCGGACGAGGAAGGGGACCGTCGACGAGGTACATCCGGTAGTCGGCAGCAGTGCGCGCAGCGAAGGCGAACCTACCGCCCCGACGGACCAGATCGGCGTTGAGCGGCTGGCCGCGGAGGTGTGCGCCAGCCACTGCCACCGCGACCAGGCCGGCCCCGGCCTCGGATCCGTCGCCCGGCTCCCCGCACCACTTCGAGGCCAGAGCCAGCAACGCGCGGTCGTGTCCCGCCGGCGCGAGTAGCTGTACGCCGAACGGAAGTCCGTCGTCCCGCGCCGGACCGGGCACCGCGATCGCGCACAGGTCGAGCAGGTTGGTCATGTTGGTGAACTGCCCGAGCCGGGTGTTCACCCCGATCGGGTCGTCGCCGACCTCGGCAAGCGTCGGATGGGTGGCCGTCACCGGCAACAGCAAGGCGTCGATCGCAGGCCACAACGGCTCCGCCTCGCGAGCGAGCTCTGCCAGCCGGTGGAATCCGGCGAAGGCATCGCCGGCGGACAGGTCGCGACCGTTGGTGACGATCGCCCGGACAGTCGGGTCGACAGCTGGGTCGTCGTCGAGCCGGTCGCCGAAAGCGAGCCAGCGTTCGGCAAGCCAGGGTCCCGAGTAGAGCAGCTCGGCTGCTTCGAGGAGCGGTCGGATGTCCACCGGGACGAGGGTTCCCAGGCGCCCAGCTCGTTCGAGCGAAGCTTCCCAGGCCCGCTGGTGGACGGGGTCAAGCTCGAGGATCTGGTCGGGTACGCCGATCTGCGGCACGCCGCTCGGCGGGGACACCTGCTCGATCCGGCGCGCATACGGATCGTCCGGATCGAACACCGCGATGGCCTCGAACACCCGCTTCGCGAGCGCGACCGTCGACGCCAGGATCGTCGTACAGTCCAGCGACCGGCAGGCCGGGACGACTCCTGTTGTGGAGACCAGCCCGCGGGTCGGCTTCAACCCGACGAGGCCGTTGAACGCCGCCGGGACCCGCCCGCTGCCAGCGGTGTCAGTCCCCAGTGCGAAGTCGACCACTCCGGCGGCGACAGCGACCGCGCTTCCCGAGCTCGAGCCGCCACTGACGTGCGCGTCGGAGAACACCGAGTGGCAGGCGCCGAAGGGTGACCGGGTCCCGACCAGGCCGGTGGCGTACTGGTCGAGGTTGGTCTTGCCGACAGGAACCGCACCGGCAGCCAGTAGCCGTTGTACGGCGAAGGCGCTGCTCGTGGCAGGAACGGTCGTCCGGGGGTCACCCGCGGTCGTGGGTACGCCGGCCAGGTCGATGTTGTCCTTGATCGCGAAGGTCAGTCCCGACAGCGTGCCGGCGTTGCCCTGATGGGACGTGATCGCCTCCTCCGACAGCAGCGTGATGAAGGCGGGCTGGGTCAAGGCGCGCGCCCGGTCGAGTGCGCTCATGAGACCCACCTGCGTCGCTCGGCGTCGAACGCGGCCCGACGCTGGGCCCGGACGGCGGCGATCTCGTCGGCGGCCTCGACTTCGAGCTGCGCCACCTCGGACAGGCAGAACGAAGCCGGCGTCGTCACGAGGTCGGCGCGACCTGCCTTGATCTCCGCGCGTTCGTGGGCGAGCTCATCGACGCTGACCGGCCGGAAGCGGATCCGGTCGAACTGCCGCAGCAACCAGGGCTGCTCGTCCTGTTGTGCCGCACCTTGCTCGGGCAGCCGCCAGATCGGCACCGTGCGTCCGACGAGCTGGTAGCCGCCGGGGCCCTCCATCCCGTACACGCACAGGTAGATGCCCCCGATGCCGACCGCGTTCTGCGGGGTCCAGGTGCGGGCGGGGTTGTACTTCGTGGTGACGAGCCGGTGCCGGGGGTCGAGCGGGACGGCGACGGGCGCGCCGAGGTAGACGTCGCCGAGCCCGATGACGAGGTAGGTCGCCGCCTCGACGATGTCGAAGACGTCGGCACGGTCGCCGAGGTCGTTGACCCGCCGGATGAACTCGATGTTGTCCGGGCACCAGGGTGCGTCCGCGCGCACCGAGCTCGTGTAGCGGCGCATCGCCTCATGCGCCTCGGGATGGTCGAAGGCGATCGGCAGGTGCACCTCTCGCGAAGGGATCGTGACCGTGGCGGGATCCGCGAGTCCGGACGCCAGCACGGCGAGGTGCTTGCCGAGCTGGTCGAGGCCGAGCACGGCATCATCGACCGCGACGAGCAGCGACCGCACGCCTTCGACGATCTCGCTCACGCCACCTGGCCGGTCCGCACGCAGGGCATCAGCGAGCAGGTGGATCCAGACTCGAACGGTCAGGTCGAGCTCCGCGGACCCGGCTTCGACCAGCAGATGGCCATCCCCCGACCGTCGGATCGTGTAACCCGGTGTGGTCCCGTCGGCTTCTGAGACATGGAGCTCGGGTGGACGGTTGGGCAGTGTCCGGACGGCGGCAGGTTCCGGCCTTGCGTGGAGGTCGGAGAGCACCAGTCGGCGTACGGCGATGGCAGCGGCAGCAACCTCCGGGGTGACCGGAACGAG